>NZ_RZTF01000163.1:0-8636 GCF_004023175.1 Mesorhizobium sp. M7A.F.Ca.MR.362.00.0.0 | reverse complement strand
ATCGAGCACCGCGCGCACGGCGCGAATGAAGCCTTCGGCGAACAGCCGCTTGACGCGCTGCGTCGCCCCGGTCGGCGACAGACCGACCCGGCGCGCCAGATCGAGCGTCGTGCGGCGGCCGTCCTCCTGCAACAAACGTAGCAGCGAGCGGTCGATACGGTCGAGATCGTCCATTTCAGGATTCACACTTTTTGACCAGAACAAACGTGATAATCACGCCAAAATAGCAAAAGCAGTATATTTCATCACGCTCCCGGACCGCAATACCGTTGTCGTGCAACCGACAACGAAAGCGGATCCCATGACATCAGCGATATCGACCTCCCGCAGCGCCCAGGCCAAGGGTGACATGCCCGTACTCATCCTGAGCGAGGCCGAGGTGAAAACCTGCATCGACCTGCGCCAGCTTCTCGACGTACTCGCTGGCGGCTTCAAGGCCTTGTCCGGCGGCAAGGTGGTCAATCCGGCACGGCCGCAGCTCGATGTTCCGCAGGCCGGCTATTCGCTGGCGATGTCGGCATGGATAGCGGGCATGCATCTGACGGTGAAGATCGTCAACGTCTTCGAGGGCAACGTCGCCAAAGGCATCCCCAGCCACCTCGCCACCATCCATCTGTTCGACCCGCAGACGGGCATGCCGGTCTGCGTCATGGACGGCACCTACATCACCGCCGTGCGCACCTCCGGCTCGGCCGTGCTTTCGGTGCGTGAACTCGCCCGCCGCGGCGCCAAGGTCGCGACGGTGGTCGGCGCCGGTGTGCAGGCCGGCCAGCATCTGCATCTTCTGCCGCTGGTGCGCGACTTCACCGAGATCCGCGTTGTCTCCAAGGAATTTTCAGATGCGCAAGCACTTGCCGCGCAACATCCGGGTGTCGTTGCCGTCGCCGATATCGAGGCCGCGGTGCGTTCGTCCGACGTCGTCTGCCTGGCAACGCATTCCTATGCGCCGGTGATCTCGGCCGAATGGGTGCGGCCGGGCACCCATGTCTCGTCGGTAGGCGTCGCCCCGCCGGGCGGCGAATTGCCGGTCGAGCTTGTCGGCCGGGCCAGCCTGTTCGTCGAGACCAGGGATGCCTTTGCCCCGACGCCGGTCGGCTCTTGCGAACTGGCGGGCATTGATCCGAAAGCCGGAATCGAGCTCGGCGACATGCTGCTCGGGCGGCGGCCGGGACGGGTCAGCGCCGATCAGGTCACCGTCTACAAGGCCATGGGCGTCGCCATGGAAGACATGGTGGCCGCCGATCTCGCCTACCGCGAGGCGGTTCGGCGGGGAATGGGACGTGTAGTTGCGCTGTAGCGGAGCCGCTCAATTGTTGAAGCCAGCGCCGCCCGTCGATAGGATCGTCCTTCTCCCCGTTTACGGGGAGAAGATGGCGGCAGCCAGATGAGGGGCAGCACCAACGTGGAGGGTTGGGACCTGCCCCTACCCCTCCACCGTCTCCAGCACGCTCAGCAGCGCGCCCTCCATGTCAGGCTCGTCGCCGGAGCAGACGCACAGCATCTCGGCGTCGCCCTCGCCCACCGACAGGTAGGCGTGACCCATGGTGGAATCGATATAGACGCTGTCGCCCTGTTTCAGCCGCACCGGCGCGTACTGGTCGGTGTGCAGTTCGATCTCGCCCTTGAGCACGATCAAAAATTCCTCGCCGGCATGCCTGGTCAGCGGGCCGAATTCCTGCAGCGTGCGGGCGCGTGCATAGGCGTGGATCGGCACCATGCGCTTGCGCACCAGATCGGTGGCCAGATAGCGGTAATCGTAGTTGCGGGTCAGCTGGCGCAGCGTGTTGGACTGAGAGGTCACCGAGCGGCGGGTGCGCGCAGACGGCTGCTTGCGGTCGCCGCTCAGCAGCTCGGTGACATGGATGCCCAGCCCCTCGCAGATCTGCAGCAGCTTGTCGTAACTCAATGACATCTGGTCGTTCTCGACCTTGGACAGCGTCGACACCGCGACGCCGGTCAGCGTGCTGACCTCCTGCAAGGTCCAGCCATGCGTCTTCCTCAAGCCGCGCAGACAATCACCGAGGTTCGGTTGCTCCGACATCGTCAGCTCCTGGCGCGGCCACTGAGCCGCTTCTTCACCCTAGGTAGTCCAACTCCCTGCCGCCATCAACAACGCTAATAATTTTCTTATACGCTAAATATTGACTGGATACGAAAATATTTCTACCCCTAGGACATGCAGTCCAAGTCTCACCAAAAAATCGTCGTCATCGGCGGCGGCATTGCCGGCCTTTCGCTGGCGGCGGCCGTGCAATCCTGGGCCGAGATTACCGTGCTCGAGCGCGAGCCGCATCTCGGCTACCACGCCAGCGGCCGCTCCGCGGCGCTGTTTTCCGAAACCTATGGCAATGCGCTGGTGCGGGCGCTGTCGCTGGCCAGCCGACAGGCTATCATCAATGGCGGCTTCGCCGCCCACCGGCGCGGCGCGCTGCACGTCGGCGGTGTCGAAGACAGTGCAGCCGTCGACCGCATGGCGGCCGAGATGCAGGCGCTGGTGCCGAGCGTACGGCGCCTGTCAGCAGCAGAAGTCACCGCGCTGGTACCGGTCATCGCCACGGCAACCACCTGCGGCGGCGTGCATGAACCCGGCGCGCTCGATGTCGACACGGGAAAGATGCTTGCGGCTTCAGCCTCCGCGCTCAAGGCCGGCGGCGGCGTGATCCGCACCGGCGAGGAAGTGCTGGAGATTTCTCGCGTCGCAAACGGCTTCAGCGTCACCACCAGTGCCGGCGCCTACCAGGCCGACATCGTCGTCGACGCCGCTGGCGCCTGGGTCGATGTCGTCGCCGGGCTGGCCGGTCTCTCCGGTCTCGGCTTCCGGCCGAAGCGCCGCCCCGCCTTCCTGTTCGATCCGCCCGCCGGCACCGACATCAGCGCCTGGCCGCTGGTGGTCGATTTGCATGAACAATTCTACTTCAAGCCCGATGCCGGCAGGCTGATCGGCTCGCTGGCCGACGAGACCGATTCCGAACCCTGCGACGCCTATCCGGAAGACATCGACGTCGCCATCGCCGTCGACCGCATCGAACAGGCGACGTCGCTGCGCATCGGCCGTCCGTCGACGCCGTGGGCTGGCCTGCGCACCTTTTCGCCCGACCGCACGCCGGTCATCGGTTTCGACCCGCGCCTGCCCGGCTTCTTCTGGCTCGGCGGCCAGGGCGGCTACGGCTTCCAGGTGTCGCTGACGCTGGCGCGGCTGGGTGCGGCGCTGCTGCGCGGCCAGCCGCTGCCGGACGATCTCACGGCACGCGGTATCACCTCCGCCGCGCTTGCGCCCGACCGTTTCATCACCCCGGCGGCGACGCCATGAACTTCACCGGCCTGCCCTTCCCTCAACCCGTAAAGTGTCATCAGGAGCGTTTGCGATGAAATCCGTTCTGCGCGCAGTCCTTAGCTCGTCCTTGCTGGCCTCGTCCGTCCTTCTTGGCGGACAGGCCTACGCCAAAACCCTGGTCTATTGCTCGGAAGCCAATCCCGAAACCTTCAACCCGGCGATCGGCACGGCGGACTCCACCATGGATGCCGCCGCCAAGACGATCTTCAACCGGCTGGTCGAGTTCAAGCCTGGCACGACCGAGGTCGGGCCGGCGCTGGCCGAAAGCTGGGAGGTCTCAGCCGACGGCAAGATCTACACGTTCCACCTACGCCACGGCGTGAAATTCCAGTCGAACGACCACTTTACACCGTCGCGCGAGTTCAATGCCGACGACGTGCTGTACACCTTCAACCGCCAGCGCGACGCCAGCAATCCCTACCACAAGCTCGGCGGCGGCGCTTACGAGTACTTCAACGCACTGGGCATGGGCACGCTGATCGACAAGATCGACAAGGTCGACGACCACACCGTGCGCTTCACGCTGACGGCTGCAAATGTCACCTTCCTGCCCGGCATTGCGCTCGACTATCTCTCTATCCTGTCGTTGGAGCAGACCGAAAAGATGGTCGCCGCCGGCACGCCGGAACTGATCGATAGCGAGCCCGTCGGCACCGGCCCGTTCGTGCTGCAGGCCTATGTCCCCGACAGCCAGATCCGCTACGCCGCCAACAAGGATTATTGGCGCGGCCCGCCGAAGATCGACACTCTGGTCTTCGCCGTCACCCCCGAACCGACCACGCGCGTCGAGCGCCTCAAGGCCAATGAGTGCCAGGTCGCCGCCCCGCCCCCGCCAAGCGCCGTCGCCGATTTGCGCACCGATCCCGACATCACCGTGCTCGACCTCAAGGGTCAGAACATCGGCATCCTCGGCTTCAATGTCGAACACCAGCCGCTCGGCGATGTGCGCGTGCGCATGGCGCTGGCCAAGGCCGTCGACCGCAAGGCGATCGTCGACGCCGTCTATGCCGGCGCCGGCACGGTCGCCGGCAGCGTCGTGCCGCCGGCGCAGATCGGCGCCGTCACCGACGCCGGCATCGACTATGACCCGGATGGCGCGAAGGCGCTGCTGAAGGAAGCCGGCCACGAAAGCGACCTGAAAATCAGCCTTTGGGCGATGCCGGTATCGCGGCCCTACAATCCCAATGCCAAGCGCATGGCCGAGATGATCCAGGCCGACTGGGCGAAGGTCGGCGTCAAGGCCGAGATCGTCAGCTTCGAATGGGGCGAATATCTCAAGCGCACCGCGGCGGGCGAACAGGACGCCTATCTGCTCGGCGGCAGCAGCGACAATGGCGACCCCGACAACATGCTGAGCTACCTGCTGTCCTGCGACGGCGTGAAGGGCGGCTCCAACCGCTCGCGCTGGTGCGATCCGGCCTTCGAGAAGCTGCTGCAGGACGGCCGCGTCGCCGCCGATCCGAAACAGCGCGCCGACATCTACGCCAGGGCGCAAGCGATCCTGAAGGTCGAGGTGCCGGTGGCGCCGATCGCCCATTCGGTGGTGGCGATCCCGATCCGCAAGAGCGTGCTCAACTACGTGCTCGACCCCTTCGGCCGGCAGAACTTTGCCGCCGTCGATATGGCGGAGTGAAGCTTGGCGACCCTGCCCTCGGGCTCGGCCCGGGGACGCACCGACACCTATGAAACCAGCAATTTGGCGGCGAAAGCAGAATCCATGCGTGAAGACCTGAACGCCCTCCTCAAGACCTATCTCACCGAGGGCGCGGTAGGCGCCTCGCTCGCCTACTCCACAGGCGCCGCACCAACCGCCCTCACTGCCGGCCTCGCCGACCGGGAGCATGGCATTGCCGTCTCGCCCGACCGCCTGTTCAAGATCGGCAGTTGCACCAAAACCTTCGTCGCCGCCGCATTGGTCAAGCTCGCTCAGGACGGCAAGCTCGACCTCGGCGCGCCGATCGCCTCCTGGTTTCCCGACCTCCCGGGAGCAGAAGACATTTCGGTGCGCCAGCTGATCAACCACCGCAGTGGCCTGCCCGAGTTCGAATATTACATTCCGATGGATCCGAGCCGGCAATGGACGCCGCAACAGCTGGTCGACATAGCCTTCGTTTCCGACAAGCAGAAGGCGCCGGGCGGGCCCGCCGTCTACAACAACACCGGCTATGTTCTGGCCGGCATGGTGATCGAGGCTGTCTCCGGCCAGTCGCTGGGCGGTTATGTCAGAAGCGCGATGCTGCACCCGCTCGGCCTGACAAACACCTGGTCGCCGGCCACCGAAGCCTTTCCGGAAAAGTCGATGGTGCGTGGTTACTACCACCGCCCCCCGCCGCCAGCGAATGCGCCCACCGACATCGCCTCGGGCGGCGAGATGTGGCGCATGGATGGCGTGCTGCCCTACTCCGACGACTTGCAGGATTCCTCCGATTCCTTCCCGTTCGGCGCCGCTTATGGCTGCGGCGACATGGTGTCGACGCCGTCCGATATGGTGAGCTTCATGCGTGGTCTCTTTTCCGGAAAGCTGCTGTCGCCGCCGTTCTTCGCCGAGATGTTCGAACACCGCGTGCCGGCAAGTTTCCCTGGCACACGCATGCGCGAGACCGGCGCCGGCATGTTCCAGAGCGCCTACGCCGATCGCGCCTTCTACGGCCACCAGGGCAGCATCCCCGGCTACGTCGCCGTGATGCTGCACGACCCGCTGTCCGGCCTGACCATCGCCATGACCAGCAATGTCGGCTCCGGCAACCGGCTGTCCTTCCAGGCCAGTGGCCTCCATCCGGTGGTCGATAAGGCGATCAGGATCATTCTGGAAAACTAGCCGCGAAAGATCGCCACGGCGGCAGCGATGATCGCCGCGTTGTCCTTCGCCACAGTTCCATCGGCGAGCGTATTGCCGTCTTCCAGACCGACCCGTGTCGACCAGCGCTTGCGATGCGCAAGCTTGACGAAGGGCCAGACAGTTGCATCGACGCCATGCAGCAGGATCGGCCGCCGTACCCCGGCGCGCTCGAGCACGGCGACGATGCCATGCGCTTCGTCGAGTGCAGCGGACAGGTCCGGGATGTCGATCTCGATCAGAATGCGCAGCACCTGGTCGTGGCCGGGAAGCGCTACGAAGCGCTCGGCATCGGCGACGACGGCAAGCCCCGCCTCGATGCCGACACCACGCTGGCGCAGCAGTTCCATCACGGCGGGCGCATCCGGTTCGGACAGGTTGACCGAAGCATAGTCGGGCAGGTCTCGCCAGCCGGCGATCGCCGTGCGGGTCCGCTCGACGTCGTTCTCGATCCAGGCGCCGGTCGACACGCCGACCAGTGTTCCCGGGCAGGTCCGGCGCACCGCCAGCACGGTGGCGTCGACGGCTGCCAGGCTTTCGCGCCCGTCAGTGCCGCGCGGATGGATGTGCAGTTCGGCGCTCCAGCGGCGACGCAGGCTGCCGCATCGCTGGCCATTGCCTCAGCAGTCAGCGGCAGCTTCGGGTGGAAATCGCGCACGCGCGCGCCGTTGATGCAGGCCTGGACGATCATCGGTCTCACCTTGCGCAGGAAGTTGACAGTCTAATCACGCGGCGGTGAAGCCGCCAATCTCCCCCGTGTGGGGGAGATCTTCAATCTCATCAAGCGTGCAGGCTGCGAAACAGATCGAAAATCTGATTGTTCAGGTCGGCAGGACAGCGCCCCCCTTTATCCTGCCGGACATCTCCCCCACGGGGGGAGATTGGCAGCATCAACGCCGCGCGCCTCCCCGCAACATTCGGCGGCATTTGAATAAAAGCCGCTCGTGGATATTTACCCGGCGTTCCCTCGTCTCCGGCAAGGTCTTCTAGGGCGGGATCATGGAGGGACCATTGACCAGCGATTTTTCAGCCGCCCGCATCCACCTCGAACGAGCCTATCATTATCTGCAAGGCAACGACGAGACGAGTCGCGCGGCCTGTGAAGCGCTCGATCTGTTGATCGAAGCGGTGACGGAAGCGCAGCACAGGCGACCCGAGGCTGGAGTGCTGGAGTTTCCGCAATCGACGGCGCGGCGAACCGGATAGAATGCGGCGAGTTTCAGGTCAGTTCGGCCTGGCCTGAAACTCGCCGCACCCGGATCACGATGCCTTGCGGGCCGTCGCTCCCTTGGTCGCACGCGCGACAATTCGTTCCAGCGGCTCTGGCCGGTGCAGCAAAAATCCCTGGCCGAAGGCGACGCCCATGTCGCTCAACATGGCCAGCGTGTCCTGCTGTTCGATCTTCTCGCCGACCACGTCACAGCCGAGGCTGCGGGCGATGCTGGTGATGGCCAGCACGATCTCGCGGTCGAAACGGCTTTGCGTGATGTGTTCGATGAAGGAACCGTCGATCTTGATCGTGTCGACGGGGAACCGCCGGAGATATTCGAACGAGCTCATACCGGCGCCGAAATCATCGAGGCTGACCCTGCAGCGCCGCTCGCGCGCCTTGCGCACAAACTGTTCGGCGGCGTCGAAATTGGTGACGGCGGTGGTTTCGGTGATCTCGAAGCCGATGCCCGAATGCGGCGCCCCGGTTTCTTCTATGACGTTGTCCACGAAGTCCCAAAGCTGCGGGTCGCTCAGCGTCTGCGCCGACAGATTGAAGCCAAGCGTCAACGTCCCCGAACGCAAGGCGGCACCATGCCGCGACAGCGCGGTGCGGATGATCCAGCGGTCGAGCCGCGACGCGATGCCGAACCGCTCGGCCACCGGAATGAACTCGCCGGGTGGCACCAGCCGGCCGTTGCGGGCGGCGAGCCTGGCCAACACTTCGACATGGCGGCTTTCCAGCCAGGGACGGCCCAGAAGATGGATTTCCTGGCCAAACAGCTTCAGCCTTCCGTCTTCCATGGCATCGACCGTATCGGCGACGACGCGCGCCGCGTTGAGGCCACCCGAACCCGATGCCGTATCGGTGGAGAAGACGGCAAATCGGTTCCGCCCGGCGGCCTTGGCAGCGTAGCAGGCGTCGTCGGCGCAGGCCAGCGCGTCGGCCACCGTCGTGTTGGCGTCATCGACGAAGGCGATGCCGATCGAGGCCGCCAGCTTGCGCGACGTGGCCGTCGATCCTAGTTCGGCATCGCGAACCGCGGCAAGTACCGCGTCGGCCAGCCGCCCGGCCTGCGCCGTATTGCAATTGGGCATCAGCAGCGCGAACTCGTCACCGCCCAGGCGCGCGGCATGCGCCGTCGGGGGAAGGCAGCCCAGAATGCCTAGGGCAACGCTTTTCAGTGCCAGGTCGCCGGCCGCGTGGCCGGCAAAATCGTTGAGCGCCTTGAAGTAGTCGAGATCGACGTAGAACAC
>NZ_RZTF01000162.1:8200-13245 GCF_004023175.1 Mesorhizobium sp. M7A.F.Ca.MR.362.00.0.0 | reverse complement strand
GTAACAAACACTTGCAAGTGGGAGCCGTCCACATATGGAACTGGGCGCGCCGCGAAGAGATGCCGCTCCCCTTGGCGGCATGAGCGCGCTCGATGCCATGGCGCTGTCGGACGAGGCGCTCGAGGCCTGGATGTCTGCCAAGACCACCAACCGCCCGCTGGTGCGGACGATGTCGGCGCTGGAGGGCTTCGTAACGGCGGCGGTCACCGGGCCGCGCTACCCGGACCCGCAAGACTGGATGTGCCCGCTCATGGGGTTGCCGCGCGACGTCCTGGCCAAAGGGTCTGCAACCGATCACGCCGTGTTTGCCAGCGTCGCCAGAATCCACAACCGGATCAACGAGACGCTCTTCGACAGACCGCAGGATTATGCGCCCCGATTCGCCACTAAGCCCAGCGGCGGCATCGACCCGCGGCCGTGGTGCCAGGGGTTCTACGCGGCCATCAATCTCAACATCAAAAAATGGAAATCGCTACTCGACCTCAAGAACCCTAACCACGGCCTCCTGCTGCCGATCCTGATCTACTGCGTCGACAAAAAGGGCAGGCCCGTCCTCGGCAAGCCCAGGCCGGGGCCCGAGACCGCGCGCTTCATCGAGCACGAGGCGTACAAAGACATCGCCCTCGTCATCCCCGCCCTGCGCGAACTCCACTACGTCACCCGTTATGACGATCCGAAGTGATCGGCGCCGGCGCGCCGACCAACGAGCGATCTAACCATCAAGACGATTTCGGGAAAGGTGCCTTGGCGCACCGCTTACTTTGAGAGTGCGGAGCGCGGCAAGTTAGAAATGCGACAATGAGGCCGGTCCTGGCGCCGACGGAGCGCCCGATCGGGCGTAAGCTGGTCGGGGTTGCGCAGCCCGATCGGGTGCGTTCCAGTAGGCTCCCCTCGGCTTTAGCTTTGAGAGCCGCTTCACTCGGCTGCGGCCAACCTTGCCAGTGCCTGTTCTCGCCGCGCGATGACAGCAGGATCGTTCATGAAATCCGTCCTGCGGCCCGGCTTCGTTCCGCGCTTCTTGTAGGCGCTCTGCTCGCTGTTGGTCTTGATCTTCGGCGGAGGCCGCGCCTCGTCCTGCTGAGCCTTGATCCAGGTCAGCACTTCGCCGAGCCGCTTGTTCTCGGTGATCGCCGTGTGCGTGACGCGCTGCTCCTTGTCGAAGACGGTGTGGGGCAGGGAACACGCTCTCCACCGAACGTCCAGCCGACCGTCGGCGAACTCGTAGATATCGACGTATTTGCCGACCAGTCCGCACGAAAGCTCGTTCTTCTCCAGCATGATTTGCCTGCGCTCGTAGGAGAACGACAATTGCTGGCCGACATAGCGCTGCTCCCGCTTGCACAGCACGTCACGCAGCCGATCCGACGCAACATTCAACGCGCGATGCAGATTGTCCGGTCGGGCAGAGACCTTGGCGAACCTCTCGTTGAAGTCGACCATGAACGCCGGTAGGAACGCATTGGCCGCCTCGATGTCCGATATGCCGGCGAGGCGCAGTTCCTTCACAAGACGGTCCTGCAGCGTCCGATTGACCCTTTCGACCCGGCCTTTGGCCTGGCTCGAATTGGCGCACAGGATCTCAATGTTGAGTTCTGACAAGGCGCGGCCGAACTGGGTCATGCCGCGGCCTGCCTTGGCATCCTTCTTGGCGACACGAAACACCGTGTGCTTATCCGCGACTTACTGAAACCGCTGTCCCAATTTAGCGAAATCCGCAGGGAAAGGGCGGAAGCGATCCGCAAGATGGTGAGCGACAACGTGCCCACGAGCCGGCATCACGGGGCGCCCAAGCATGGCGAAGCTCTGCTCGCCGGCCTTGTCCGCTGCCGGCGCTGCGGCCGCAAGCTGACGGTCCGCTACACGGGAACCAACCACAACATTCCGCGCTATTCCTGCTGGCGTGGTCTGCTTGACAATGGCGAGCCGCGTTGCATCGCCTTCGGTGGACTACGCGTCGACGACGTCATCGAGGAAGCTCTTCTGCGGGTTGTCGAGCCGGGAGCGATAGCCGCGGCCGTCGAGGCCGAAGCGCGAGCGGCCATCGGAGTAGAATGCGACTGGGCAGCCGTGTGCCTTCAGATAGAGTTCCAGCGCCTCGAAGTAGCTGAAGGTGCTCTCCGACTTCACAAAGCGAAGCTGCTGGAGCTTGCTTGTGGCGTCGTCGATGAAGACGAGCAGGGTGCATGGATCGCCCCGCTCCTCGAACCAACGGTGATCACTGCCGTCGATCTGCACCAGCTCGCCATAAGATTCCCGACGCAAACGAGGCTGATGGAATGTCCGGCGCTGCTTGCGCGACAGCCAGATTCCGGCTTCCGCCATCCATTTGCGCAACGTCTCTCGCGACACGATCAGGCCGTGGTTCGCCGCCAACTTCTCGGCCGCCAAGGTCGGCCCGAAGTCGAGATAGTGTTCCCGAACCAGCCGAACCGCCAACTCACCGACGCCGGCGACATATCGATGGTTCGACGGTCGTCCTCGAGCCTTGTGCCGAAGTGCTGCGGCGCCTTCAGTCCGGAACGCCTTCAACAGACGCTGGACCTGGCGCGTCGTCATATCCAGGACATGCGCCGCTGAGACAACCGTCATGCGCCGCTCCAAAACCTTCGACAGCACCTCGATGCGTTGCAGCTCGCGCTCGCTCATCAAAATCAGTCCCAACCCGCCGTCTCCCTCGCTCATCGACGAGCAGGGCGACATTCCTACTTTGCGGAATCAAGACATTTCTATTTTGCGGCAATAGGTTTTGACTGTCTAATGAAGCTTATGGAACACAGGGCCCACCATTGTCGCGCGACTTGCGAACGCGGTGACGAGTTTTATCGGGTCAGAGTTCATGCTTTCGAAAGCGGACCCCGTGAACTTTGTTGAGAAGCCATCGGAAAAACAGCGGAATCTCTGCGCCGGTGACATCATTGCAGCGAAACTTTTCGAGTTCACTCGAATCCGACAATAGCCCAATGGCTGCCTCCTTTCGCAGACTTCCCGAACCCACAGTTGTGTGACATTCCCGCGCCGCCCTCTTTGCAAGGTAGTAATCAAAGTCAACGCTCATCCGAAACCCTTGCCTCTGGTCTTCAACGCTAGTCGGTAAACGTCAGCATTCAATTTAGCCCCGGTAAAGAAGTCCGGGATCGCCGAGTAAATGAGACCACCACAGGAACTCCCGCCGGCTGTTGTTGACGACAGCCAATGAGCTTGATTTCGGATAGGTGTTATCTAAGTAGCTCGGCAGCTTTGTTGTGAATGTTGCGTCGACCCACATCGATTGCCTCAAGTCGCTCAGGTCCCGAGCGACATTCGTAGCAGCTCTCGCAAATACGCTTGTAATCCCTGAGCATCCGTCGGAAAGGGGTGAGTGAGAGACAATGGCTAACGATAGGCGCCCATTGATCGTCATCAATATGAAGTGTCAGGCGCCCGACCGCCGTTCCGAGCTTTAGACGATATGGACCGCCGGTATGTCCGAGAGGCACGAACGTGTTCGTCTCAAGAAGGTCGATTATAGCGAACGCTTGTTCACGCTCGACGCGAGGGTTCCGTGCGCTAAGCGAAGTGTCGAGCGCGACATCGCAAATCCGGAACGGGGCCGAATCCATCACAATTGTTCCCCTACTGGCTACACGCTCAAGCACAGATACTTGATCTCCGTGTAGTCCTCCAACCCGTACTTCGACCCTTCGCGCCCCAAGCCGGATTGCTTGATGCCGCCGAACGGCGCGACCTCGGTCGAGATCAGGCCAGTGTTTACTCCGACCATGCCGTACTCGAGCGCTTCCGCTACTCGGAAGATCTTGGAGACATCCTTCGAGAAGAAATAGGATGCCAGTCCGAACACCGTATTGTTGGCCAACTCGATGACGTCTTCCTCCGTCTCGAACCTGAACAGAGGAGCAACCGGACCGAAGGTCTCCTCAGTGGAGACGAGCATATCTGCCGTGACCCCCGTCAAGATGGTGGGCTCGAAGAAGAGGCCACCTTGGCCGGCGGGTTTGCCACCGATTTCGACCCTTGCGCCTTTTCCGACGGCATCGGCGACATGCTCTTGAACCTTCTTGAGCGCGGTTTCATCGATCAGCGGTCCAGTCGTGACGCCTTCGGCAAAGCCGTCGCCGACCTTCATCTGTCGAACGCGCTTTGCAAGCTTGCTGGCAAAGGCGTCGTAGATGCCGGACTGCACATAGAGGCGGTTGGCGCAGACGCAGGTCTGACCGGCATTGCGATATTTAGAGACCATCGCACCTTCTACGGCGGCGTCCAGATCCGCATCGTCGAAAACGATAAATGGCGCATTGCCGCCAAGTTCCAGACCAAGCTTCATGATCTGGTCCGCGCCCTGCCGCATGAGGATTTTTCCGACATTGGTCGAGCCCGTGAAGGTGACCTTGCGAACCTTTTCGTTGCTGCAGAACTCTCTGCCGATCTCGGAAGACGCGGTGGACGTTAACACTGAAAACAAACCTGCTGGGAGGCCGGCCCGTTCTGCGAGAACAGCAAGTGCCAGCGCCGACAGCGGGGTCTGTGCGGCGGGTTTCGATACCATGCTGCAGCCTGCGGCGAGCGCGGGAGCCACCTTGCGGGCAAGCATGGCGTTGGGGAAGTTCCAAGGCGTGATGGCACCGACTACGCCCACCGGCTGCTTGATCACAATGATGCGTTTGTCCGGCTGATGACCGGGAATGGTATCCCCATAAATACGCTTGGCTTCCTCGCCGAACCACTCGACATACGAGGCGCCGTAAAGGATCTCTCCCCTCGCCTCGGACCATGGCTTGCCCATTTCCATGGTCAGAATTGTGGCCAAATCATCGGCGTTGGACACGATGAGATCGTAAAGATTGCGGAGAATAGCGGCCCTCTCCTTTCCCGTACGCGTTGCCCACGTCTTCTGTGCGACATGCGCCGCATCAATGGCGCGGGTGACCTCCTGCCTTCCAAGGTCGGGCAGCGTGGCGATCACTTCTCCTGTCGACGGGTTGGTCACATCAAAGACATCGCCTGTCGAACTTTTTGACACCCATTCGGCACCAACAAGTGCCTTATTG
>NZ_RZTF01000162.1:1526-8190 GCF_004023175.1 Mesorhizobium sp. M7A.F.Ca.MR.362.00.0.0 | reverse complement strand
GAGAAGTATCGGTCAGTTTCACAAGCAGGCTCTGGCATACGGTCATTGTTTAATTCCAGAAAATTGACAGTTGTCGGCGTGATCGGCTTTCGCCCAGCACTAGTCCTGTGATATTCGAAGCCCGAGACGCGGGATTTAAGACCCTGCATCACGCAATCGGCGGGCATCCCGTTCGAGTGACGCAGTAGCTACCAATCGCTAGCACGGCAGATACTCTCCACCGTTGACGTCGATAATTGCGCCGTTAATGAACCCTGCCTGATCGGACGCAAGGAACGCGACCAAAGCGGCGATATCCTCGGGCCGCCCCATTCGCCCGGACGGAATCCGACCAAGTGCGGCTTGACCGGCCGGACTGTCCGGTGGAGCCATCATCTCCGTCAGCACATTCCCCGGCGCCACCGTATTGGTCGTAACTCCGCGAGAGGAATATTCGCTGACCAGGGACTTCGACATCCCTGCCAAGGCTGCCTTGGACGCCACATAACTTGCACCGGCCATTTGCGGCATTGCCCGGCCGGCTATCGATCCGATCAAGACGATGCGCCCGAACCCTTTGGCGGCCATGGCGGGTGCCACCAACTGGCAGCACAACATGGCGCCGGTCAAGTTGATGGCCAAAACGTCATTCCACTCACCAAGAGGAATGGCGTCGAATGCGAGGCGCTGACCGTTATGTTTTGGAGATAACCCAGCATTGCAAACCAGAACTTCGGGCGAGCTCCATCTCTTTTCGACTTGTTCAAAAAACGCCTTTAGCGCATCGGGTTCTCGCAAATCGACCGTTTCCGCAAGAACGTTCTCCGCGCCAAATTCGCGTGAGAGGTCCTCGCGCGCCTTTTCGACGCGCGCAGACTGGGTACTGAAGACCGCGACCCTGTGATGGGTGGCAAGAAGATGTTCCGCACAAGCGAGGCCAATACCAGCCGTTCCACCGGTAACGACCGCGACTCGGGCAGGCGATCCCGTATTCATGCCGCTTCCTCCAGTTTCTCGAACAACGAGATCGGCGGAAATGCACCGGGATCTGTGATCATGTCGATCAAAAGCGGTCCCCGCCCTGCCAGTCCTCGATCGAGTGCTACGCCGAGCTCTTCGATCCGCGCAACGCGCATAGCCGGGCAGCCGCAAGCTTCCGCAACCTTCGTGTGGTCCACTGCGCTGAAGTGGCAGGCCGTCGTATAACCCTTGAACTTCACCGTCTCGGCGTGCTTCTGGAATCCGAGGATGCCGTTGTTGAGGACGATCACGGTCAGGGCGATATTCGAGCGAACGAGTGTCTCCAGTTCGGCCCAGCTATGCGCAAATCCTCCGTCGCCAACGATGGCAAGCACTGGATGATCTGGACTGGCAATTTTCGCCCCGATTGCAAGAGGCAGCCCCCATCCAAGCCCCGCCAGGCCGCGTGGCGTGATGAAGCGCATTCCCGCCTGAAGGCTCCGGAGCTGCCCGGTTACCCAAAAGGACGAATAACTGGCATCGGTGACTATGGTCGTTTCTGGGGTTAGCCGCGCCTGGAGTTCGCGCATGAGAAACTCAGGTCGGATTGGGCCGTCCATTCGATGCGTAACGGCGTAGCGGTCTTCTTCGAACGCCTGCCAAGCCGCTGCAATCCTCGCTTCGACGCTTGCTCTCGCCTGCTGGCGAAGGCTCAGAGAGTGCCTCTGCAAGGCTTCGCGCAAAGCCCGTAGTGTCTCAGCAGCGGTACCCACAAGCCTCAAAGATTCGTAGTTCCGCCCGATCTCGCCCGGATCGATGTCGATATGTACGATCTTGGCCCCGGGTGGAATCAGACGCCAGTTATCCGTGCCGTTCTGGTTGGTACGTGTTCCGACAAGTAAGACGAGATCGGCCTCGTCCAGAAGAACGCGGCTGTGGCGACCGAGAGACCGAGGACCAACCAGCGACCCCAAAACACCGGCCGACAATAGGTGATGTTCGTCTACTGCTCCCTTCCCCATGTTTGTGGTGAAGACCGGAAGGGATGCCATTTCCTGAAGCTGGGCTAGCTCCGTCGCTCCGCCCCCGGCGTGAACACCACCGCCCGCCAGAACGACAGGCCTGCGGGCCTCGGCGATGGCTCGGGCAGCCTCCTCGATGGTTGAGGAATCCGGTTGCATGCGGTCCAGCGGCCAGTGACCGAGACTGGAATGACGCTCAAATGCCTGAGCAGGAGCGTTTTCGCGCAATAGATCGGCCGGAAGCAGCAACACTGCCGGACCGGGGCGACCGGAAGCAGCGGCTGTGAAGGCCGCGTCAATGTAGTCATCGATGCGCTCGCCGACGACCACACGGCGTATCCATTTGGTGCAAGCCTGGAACAATGCCACGTGATCGAGTTCCTGGAAGGCGTTACGGTCAGCCTGGTCGCGTTCGACTTCCTGAACGAGAGCCACAATCGGAACGCTGGCCTTGAGGGCTTCAGCCAACGGCGGAACCAGCAAGGTTGCAGCGGGACCATTTTGAGCTGCAACAACTGCAACTTTTCCTGAACGACGTGCATAACCGTCGGCCATGGCGCCGCCCATATTTTCCTGTCGGTAGGAGACTTGGCGAATGCCAATCCTTTCCGCCGCGAGGATCACAGCGGAGGGAAGGCTCTGCGCGAAGATGGTGTCCACGCCGTGACGCTGGAGTGCATGGGCGACGCGCTCGGCTACCGTCTTGATTATTGGGGTGGTTGCCGCCGATTTTGTGGAAATGTTCATGAATGGGTCTCCTGTTCGAGGACGGGTGCTGCCGCCAAGAACCGATCAAAGGTGTTCGCGATCTTGTCGATGTCGGCGTCAGTCATGACCGTGGAGAGACAGGCCGCTGCGCCGTCCGGCAGGATCACACCCTCATTGCGGAAGAAACGTGTCATTGCTTTCATCAATGCCGCTTCATCAGACGATGGATAGGCGTCCCGATAATCGCGCGGCAGGGTCTGTTTTGGATGAATGCGAAAGAGCGACGCAGTGCCGCTGATGACATAATAAGCTTGTCGTCGTTCAATAGCGGTGGTAAGGGCCGCTCGAAGACGATCGCCCATGACGTCCAGGCGAGCGAATGCAGCCTCGGTCATCGCTGCCATACTGACTCGACCGGCGACCATGGAGACCGGGTTCGCCGAGAAGGTGCCGCCCTGCGCTAGTTTGGCCCGTCCTGTCGATCCATCAAAGACGCTCATGACGTCTCGTGCTCCACCGATTGCACCGATCGGAAATCCACCGCCAATAATCTTACCGGTGGCAATGAGATCAGGCACGATGCCGTACCGCGACGAGGCGCCACGATAGCTTTGGCGGAGATTGAGCACTTCATCGCAGATGACAAGGATACCATAATCTCGTGCGGTCTCTACGACAGCGGCGACAAAGTCGGGATCAGGTGGAATAAGGCCGCCGCGGCTCGGCATGGGGTCGAGCAGGATGCAGGCCAAACGGTCAGCGGCAGCCGCGATCCGGCGGCGAGCCCCCTCTGCATCGTTGAAGCGAAGGATGACGACTTCATCGGCGACCGATCCTGGGGTGCCAGCATAGGCCGGTACGGCGACCGGCGCGTCCGGCGATCCCCAGGTTGAAGGCGTACCCCCTTGCCCAGCCTCAGCCCAATCATAGGCTCCGTGATAGGCGCCTTCAATCTTGGCAATGCAGGGGCGTCCGGTAAATGCGCGGGCCGCCTTGATGGCGAACATTACGGCCTCGGTGCCGGTATTGACGAAGCGGATCTGTTCAACTGACGGAATACGATCAATTAGCAGTTCGGCAAGATCGATCTCATGCACAGTCGGATTGGAAAAGCAGGTGCCATCCCGAAGAAGACGCGCAACGGCATCCATCACCGGTGCATACCCATGCCCATGAATCAGAGTCGTGAAATTGTTGTTGAGATCGAGAAACCGCTGTCCGTCCACATCGACCAGATAGGCGCCCTCGCCCCTTTGGACGTACCGCGGCGTTGGATCGCGCTCGATTGTGGCGCGGGTGGTGCCGTCCGGAAAAACTCCATGACCACGCGCGAATAGTCGTTCCGATTGCGCATTAGGCAATGCAGCTCTCTGTGGCTCGTCATTTTTATGCAACATACAAGGCGTCTCCTTAGGAAAGGTAAAGCGCGGCGTTCGCAACGGTGCTATTTGTTGCAACAAAATAGTGAATCCCTTTCGGAACGCAAGGACTTTCTTGCGATCTCGCATCATAAAATCGCTGCGCGTTAGGTCCTCGCGCTTAATTAGCGACTGGGTAGTAATGCGGACGGCTCATCTAAGAGCGCCTGTCCGCGGTAGGTCGAGGGCCCCAGCATCGTCATTAGGGGCGGTGACGCAAGCGATAACCGTGGGCGCAGCCAAATCTGCGGCAAATAAAACTGCGCGCAAGCGCGAACTTGGTTGACATAGTGACGCTTGATGCAACAAAATAAGCGTTTATAGGCTTCCCGGAGGGCTTGATTTCCCACCGCGTTCACCAAGATCGAAGAGGAAAAAATGCACGACCGCCCCAATCTGAGCCCGCCCTGGCGAATAGGTATCGATATTGGAGGGACGTTTACCGACCTTGTACTCATCGATGCAGAGGGGCTTCTCCGGCAGCACAAAGCATCCACCACCACAAACGATCCCTCCGAAGGTGTGATCGACGTGCTGCGGCTAGCTGCAGATGCCGCTGGTCTATCAACTGCATCGTTGCTCGGTGGTTGCTCCCATTTTGTGCACGGCTCAACAATAGCAACCAACACGCTGCTGGAAGCAAAGGGAGCGAAAGTCGGCCTCCTAGTCACGGAAGGTTTCCGCGACGCTCTCGAAATTCGTCGGGGTATGCGTGAGGATCCTTGGGAGCATCGCACGCCTTTTCCTCTAGTCCTCGTTCCTCGGAGTCTGCGGCTGCCCATCCGCGAAAGGACTGATAAGGCCGGGCAAAGTCTCGTTCCTCTGGACGACGAAAGCGTCAGGCGCGCGGTCGGTGAGATGCAGAGCCGCGGTGTAGAGGCGGTCGCTATTGCCTTTCTGAATAGTTTCATCAACAGCCAGCACGAGCATGAATGCAAGGAGCTGGTACGCAGCCTGTGGCCAGATGCATGGGTGTACGCCTCCTCCGACATGGTGCGAATGGTCGGGGAGTATGAACGAACCTCGACGGTTGTCCTCAACGCTTATGTTGCGCCGCGCGTTGTGCCGTATCTCCGCCGTCTCGAATTGCGGCTCAAAGAGTACGGGCTTAAGCGTCCGCTTCTGTTGATGCAAAGCAACGGCGGAGTCGTCTCCGTCCAGCAGGTCGAGCAACGCCCTGCGTCTCTTCTGCTGTCCGGTCCCTCCGCCGGCGCGAGCGCCTTAATGGTCTGTGCCAAAGCCCTCGGATCCCAAGACCTCATTTCGATCGAAATCGGGGGGACCAGTTGCGACGTGATCCTGACGGATGACACTGGGATTGCGATGACCAACAGCACTGACGTCAATGGCTATCACCTCGCACTGCCCGCGGTCGATATCCACACGGTTAGCGCAGGCGGCGGAACAATCGCGCGCCGTGATCAGGGAGGTATGCTTCGCGCTGGTCCAGATGGTGCAGGTGCGTTTCCGGGACCAGCTTGTTATTCGCGAGGGGGTGTTGACCCCACGGTGACCGACGCCCAGCTTGTATTGGGCCGTCTTCAAAGTGGTCGCTATGGCGGCGGTCTGATCTCCCTCGAAAAGAAACTTGCAGAGGAAGCGATCAACAACCGCATCGCCGCCCCATCGGGTCTAACGATCGTTCACGCCGCAGCCGGAATTATCCGCCTAATGGAACAAGAAGTCATTCATGCCGTGGAGAAAGTGAGCGTCGAACGAGGTTTTGACCCATCCCGCTTTACTCTCGTGGCAGTCGGAGGTGCCGGAGCTATGCATGGCGCTTCTGTCGCCCGCGCCCTGGGTTGCCGTACGGTTTTTGTGCCTCGAGTTGCTGGCGTTTTTTGTGCTTTCGGTATGTGCACGGCAGATGCAAGGCAAGATGTCGTCAGCTCATGGTTGAAGCCTCTGGCGACGACCTCTGCGAGCGATATCGACGAGTTCCTCCACACGCTCGCATCTGAATGCCGGAAGAGATTCATAGACGAAGGCTTCGAAGCGCAAGACATCAACATCGAAAGCGCACTTGAACTTCAGTACAAAGGCCAACAATCGTCCGTCATCGTGCCGATTGAGAAAACGGATACCAGTGCCATTCGAAGGGCTTTTCTAGAGCAGTTCCGCCGACTCTATGCGCATGATCAAGGGGAAGACGACATCGTTATCACTGGCGGCCGCGCCGTGGGCTCGGTTCACTTGGGATTCACTGAACAAAAAAGCTGTGAGCGGACACGAAGAAAAATTGAGCCGACCGATTTGCGGCCCGTTTATTGGGAGGAAAGCGACAATTTCAAGGAGACACCCGTCTTCGAGGGCGATGCACTCAAGTACGGAGACACGATTGATGGGCCTGCGCTCGTAGAAAGCTCGACAACAACGGTGATTGTGCCGGAAGAGTGTCACCTGGACGTCGACTCAGGATCCAATTTCCTTATCCACGTAAACCGTATGCCGGGAGCGAGCTGATGACCTTCGATGCCGTACAATTGGCCCTGATACAAAAACAGCTTGACCATGTTTCCCGACAGATGGGATGGGTCATGGTGAAAACCGCACGCAGCCCCATATTTAGCCAGTCGC
>NZ_RZTF01000162.1:0-1516 GCF_004023175.1 Mesorhizobium sp. M7A.F.Ca.MR.362.00.0.0 | reverse complement strand
TTGCGTGCAGTATTGCAGAGATTCGCCGGGGATATGGTTCCCGGGGACGTTTTCATCCTGAGCGACCCATACGTTGCGGGCGGCAATCATTTGCCGGACTGGACTATTGTTCGCCCGGTGTTCTGCGCGGATACGCTCGTGGCCTTCACATGCAACCGGGCACACCAATGCGACATAGGTGGCGGTGCCGTGGGATCATACAATCCGTCTGCTACTGAAATCTTTCACGAGGGAATAAGGCTTCCCGTCTTAAAACTGGTTGAAGCGGGTGTAACTCGACGAGATCTATGGGAACTCCTTTTGTTGAACTCGCGTCAGCCGGAACCAATGGACGGCGATTTGCGCGCAATGCTTGGTGCGGTTGCCATCGGCGCTCAGCGCCTCCAGAAGCTATTCGACGAGTTGGGTGCCGACCGAAGTCGGTTGGCGCTCGAGGCAGTACTGGCGCACGCTGACCGGATGATGCGCGAAGCAATAGCTCGGCTTCCGGACGGAGTCTATGAGGCGGAGGACGTTAGTGACAACGATTGTTTCGAGGCACGTAGTGTGCCTGTGAAAGTCAAACTCACAGTACGCGGCAACAAAATTGCTCTCGACTTTACCGGCAGTCATCCGCAAATAAAAAGCTTCAAAAACAGCTCTCTTGCAAACACAACTTCTGCGGCATTCGTAGGTGTGATGAGCTTTCTTGGAAGTGCCGCTCTTCCGCGTAACGGCGGCGCCTTGCGTGCACTTGAAATCATCGCACCAGAGGGGACTGTGGTCAACGCGCGCGCGCCCGCGCCGGTGACCATGTGCACGATGTTTCCAGCAGCCGACATCATAAACGCGTGTTGGAGGGCTCTTGCTCAAGCTGACCCACAAAGAGCGAGTGGTTCCTGGGGCAAATGCTCTTACTGTGGCACTTCGAACAGTGATCTCAGTCAGGGTGAATTCGGCGTTGCGCACTGGTTCGGATCATCGGGAGCAGGCGCGGTCTTCGGGCGTGACGGGTTCAATGTTATGAGCCAAGTCGTTTCGATGGGCGGGCTTGCTTTGCCGAACGTGGAAAACTATGAGCAGATTTATCCTATCCTTGTGCATAGTTACGAGTTTCGGATGAATAGCGCTGGGGCTGGACAATTTCGCGGCGGAACTGGGGCAACGTATGTTGTCGACGTCATGGCGCCAGGGTCTTATAATTTCACAGGCGAAGGTGTTCGGACGCCGAGCGGGTTGGGTGTCAACGGCGGACACGAGGGTAGCAAGGGTGATCTGACAATCGAACTTGCCTCCGGAGAAGTCGTAGATACGCCGCAATACGGTGTGCGAGACTTCCCGCCCGCTCGATTGACGATTCAGTCTTCCGCTGGAGGCGGTTGGGGCGATCCGCGAAAGCGAGACCGAGCTGCTGTGCAGCGCGACCTGGACGACGGCGTAATTACTCTCGATCACGCTCGATCGCTTTATGGTTACACGGAGGGATCTGTTGCAACCTTTTGATTACCAGCGCTGTGGCAAGGAGCCTTCGATCATT
>NZ_RZTF01000161.1:1764-13351 GCF_004023175.1 Mesorhizobium sp. M7A.F.Ca.MR.362.00.0.0 | reverse complement strand
ATATCAGGGCGAGCGTCGGCGGCGCCGAAGGCGAGATCGCCGCGGCGCTGATCGTCGGCGTGCGCGCCGGCATTCCCGATGACATCAATGAGGCGATGCGACGTACCGGCATCTACCACATCATCTCGATTTCGGGACTGCACATGGCGCTGGTCGCAGGCACCATCATGGGCTTGCTGCGCGGCGCCTTCGCCTTGTTTCCCGACTTTTCCGCGCGTCGCCCGGTCAAGAAGTATGCCGCCTTCGCCGCACTGTTCTCGATCGCGGCCTATCTCATCATCTCTGGAGTCGTCGTTGCCGCCGAGCGCAGCTTCATCATGCTGGCGGTGATGCTGATTGCCGTGCTGTTCGATCGAGCAGCACTCACCATGCGCAATCTGGCGATCTCGGCGATCGCCGTCATCGTGGTGTCGCCGCATGAGGTGGTCGGCCCGAGTTTTCAGATGTCGTTCGCCGCGACCGCGGCTCTGGTCGGCGCCTATGCCGGCTGGGCCGATCACCGCGCGGGAAAAGCAAGACCGCCGCCCCCAAAGCGATCCATGCCCGGTTTCCTGACGCGAAAGTTCGTGCTCGCGGCAACCGGCCTTGCCATGACCTCCATCATCGCCGGCAGCGCCACGACGCTGTTTGCCATATGGCACTTTCAGCGTGTGTCGCCGCTCAGCCTGTTCGCCAATCTGGCGGTTATGCCGATCGTCACCGTCGTCATGTTCCTGGCTGTCGCAAGCGCGCTGCTGATGCCTTTCGATTGGATTGGCCGGCCCTCTACCTGATGGGCAAGGGTCTGACGGTGATGATCGCCATATCGGGTTGGATCTCCGAACGTTCGCCTGTCGATGGGGTTGGGCTGATTTCGCAGCAATCTGTCCTGCTGGTGACAATTGCCCTGGTCATCGCGACGATGGCGACAACTTGGCTGCGGCTCGCTGCTCTGCCATTCGCGCTGGCAGGCTTGCTGACCGTCTCGGATACGCGCACGCCGGATGTGCTGATCTCGGAAGACGCCCGGCTGGTGGCGTTGCCGATCGGTGGCGGCGAGCTTGCCGTCAGCCGGGAACGGCCGAACGAATTCACCGTCGACAACTGGAAACGCGCCCTGACATCAGAAACCATCGTCGTGCCAGAGGTGTTCGACAAGAGCGATGGGCAATTCGACGTCGCGGACGCCGTTGAGCTACCGCCGGGATCGCCGTTCTATTGCTCCTCAGGCGTTTGCGTGGCCAGGCATATGTCCGGTGCGATCATTGCCTATGTCGAGGACCGCAAGGACACCTGGAAAGCCTGTGGCTTCGCCGAGCTGATCGTCATCAATGACGCCACCGCCTATGACGCCTGTCACAATCCGCTGGTTCTCGTCATCACCAAGCGGCAACTGGCTCGCAAAGGCAGTGCCGCGGTCTTCTTCGATCGCCAATCGGCGACCACGCCGGCGACAATCAGCTTCGCGGTGGGCAGCCCATATCGGCCCTGGCACACGCATCGCAAATACTCTCGTGAGGCGAGGGGGCTGGCACCCTTCAAGAAACCCGAGAAGCCAGCGGCCAACCCGCAGCCGCCTCAGTAGCGGCGGATGAGGCCGACGAGCTTGCCTTGCACCTTGACCCTGTCTGGGCCGAAAATACGGGTTTCATAGGCCGGATTGGCGGCTTCGAGAGCAATCGAAGCGCCCTTGCGGCGGAACCGCTTCAGCGTCGCTTCCTCTTCATCGACCAGCGCCACGATGATCTCGCCGGGGTTCGCCGTGTCGGCATTGCGGATGATGACGGTGTCGCCGTCGAAGATACCGGCCTCGATCATCGAGTCGCCCTTGACCTCCAGCGCATAGTGGGCGCCGCCCATGATCATGTCCGGCGG
Source organism: Mesorhizobium sp. M7A.F.Ca.MR.362.00.0.0 (assembly GCF_004023175.1). NCBI lineage: Bacteria > Pseudomonadati > Pseudomonadota > Alphaproteobacteria > Hyphomicrobiales > Phyllobacteriaceae > Mesorhizobium > Mesorhizobium sp. M7A.F.Ca.MR.362.00.0.0. The sequence goes on along the minus strand of NZ_RZTF01000161.1, from coordinate 11,497 downwards.
CACGGAGATCGAATGCGTCTGATGCTGGATGGCATCGATCGGCACACCGGCGGCGATACGGCCCATGACCGGGATCGACACGGCGGAGACCGCATCGTCATCATTGCCGGGCGAGGGCATCCGCGAAGGCGCCGGCTTGATCTGCCGGCCAAGAGCACCACCCTGACCGAGACTGCCCTGGATGACGCTTGGCGAAAACTTCTTTGCCGCGTTGAGGCCGGGCGCGATCGAGTCCGGCAATCGCAGCACTTCCAGCGCGCGTGCCCGGTTGGGCAACCGGCGAATAAAGCCGCGCTCCTCAAGTGCGGTGATCAGCCGATGAATCCCGGATTTGGAGGCAAGGTCGAGCGCCTCCTTCATCTCGTCGAAGGATGGCGGAATGCCGCTCTCCTTCAGGCGTTCATGGATGAACATCAGCAGTTCATGTTGCTTGCGTGTCAGCATGGCGGCCCCCAGATTACCTGAAACCAGAATCGAAAAACAAACCCAGAACAAACACTATCTGTTCCAGTTGTGTTCTGCAACCGTTTAAAGTTTAATGAATTTGTTAAGGCTGCTGAAATTATTTGGGCTTGCCAGCGGGTCGCAATCGACAGGCGCCAACACGGCGATGCGCCTGCTCACATTGAAACCATTATGGTTAATGACCTGTGGCTCATCCTCAACCCGAGGCTTGGCATCATCTGCCGGCCGACCTCCACAAGGGACGATATCAATCTTCGGGACGTTCGTTTGCCGTGAACGAAACGGAGCCAAAACGCCAACGTCTGTTGGCATTTGTGGCTGGAATTCAGCCCTCCGTCATCCGCCGGGCAGTGAGGGCGGCGACGGCAAATCGCGGAGATCGTTGCGTCAGGTAACGGCTTCCTTGATGGCGAAACGCTGGTCCTTCCATGCGCCCGTGCGCAGAATGTCTTCTAGCACTTGAACCGCCAGCCACACATCCTTGTAGCCGATATAGAGGGGCGTGAAGCCGAAACGGATGGTCGATGGCGCGCGAAAATCACCGATGACGCCGCGCTCGATCAGCGCCCGCATGATTTGATAGCCGTGATCGTGAAGGAACGACACCTGGCTGCCGCGCCTGGTCGCGTCGCGGGTGGTCTCCAGCGTGAGGCCATAGGCGCCGCACTTTGCTTCGACGAGCTGGATGAACAGTTCCGTCAGCGCGACGCTCTTTTTTCGCAATGCCGCCATGTCGACGTCGTTCCAGATGGCAAGCGCGCCTTTGAGCGCCCGCATCGACAGGACCGGCTGGGTGCCGCACAGAAAGCGGCGGATACCGGTGCCGGCAACATACCCCCGTTCGAAGGCAAAGGGCCGCGCATGGCCCCACCAGCCGCTGAGCGGCTGGCTGATATCGCTGTGATGGCGCTGCGCGGCATAGATGAAGGCCGGTGCGCCCGGACCGCCGTTGAGGTACTTGTAAGTGCAGCCGATGGCGAAATCGGCATTTGCGTGATCGAGCTCGACGGGCAGGGCGCCGGCGGTGTGGCATAGATCCCAGACGATCAGCGCTCCGGCCGCATGAGCCTTGCGCGTCAGCGCCGCCATGTCGCGCAGTTCACCCGATTTGTAGTTGACGTGGTTGACCAGCACCACCGCGACGTTTTCGTTGATCAGCTCTTCGATAGTGGGCGCGTCGACGCCCGCGAGGCGCAGCAGGACGCCGTCCCGTGTCGAGGCCACCCCTTCGGCGATGTACAGGTCGGTGGGGAAACTGTCACCCTCGGCGACGATGACCGACCGGCCCGGCCGCATCTCCAGCGCCGCATGCAGCACCTTGTAGATGTTGGTCGACGTCGTGTCGCAGACGACGGTCTGGCCGGCCGCGGCTCCAATCAGGCGTCCGAGTTGATCGCCGAGTTCGATCGGCATCTCGAACCATCCGGCCGTATTCCAGGCTCGGATGAGGTCCTGGGCCCATTCCTGGGTTGCCGCCTGCTGCAGCTCGCCGAAAACGGCATGAGACGCTGCCCCCAGTGAATTGCCGTCGAGATAGATCACCCCCTCCGGCAGAATGAAACGGTCGCGCATGGCCCGCAGCGGATCTGTGGCATCCATCGCTTCGACTGCGGCGAGATCAGGAAATCCACTCATGGTCAGTCAGTCCCCGGTTGTTCGCGAAGGGTGTTCCGCCGCCGCGCGTCGCTGTTTTCATTTCGACGATGTCAGAGCCGGGTGCGGACCGTCCACAGCTCCGGGAACAGCACCACCTCGAGCATCTTCTTCAGATACGAAGCACCCGACGTGCCGCCGGTGCCGCGTTTCAGACCGATGATGCGCTCAACCGTGGTGACGTGGTTGAAGCGCCAGCGGCGGAAATAATCCTCGAAGTCGACCAGCTTCTCTGCCAGTTCGTAGAACATCCAGTAGCGCTGCGGATCGCGGTAAATGGTTTGCCAGGCGACCAGCACCTCTTCATTCTCGGTTCGCGTCTCACGCCAGTCCGTGCGCTTGGCATCGGCACCGATGTCGAATCCGTTGCGCGCAAGCAGCAGCAGCGCTTCGTCGTAGAGCGATGGTTCGGTCAGGATCGCTTCCAGCTTTCCGCTCAGGTCGGGCCGGTGCTTGTGCGGCCCGAGCATGGCCAGGTTGCGGTTGCCGGCCATGAACTCGATGGCGCGATACTGCCAGGACTGGAAACCCGAGGACTGGCCGAGCGCGTCGCGGAACTCGGTGTATTCGCTCGGCGTCATCGTCCGCAGCACATCCCAGGCATTGTTCAGCTGCTCGAAGATCCGCGCAACGCGCGACAGCATCTTGAAGCTCGGCTCGAGCCGGTCGGCGCGGATGGAACGGATCGCGGCTCCAATCTCGTGTAGAGCGAGCTTCATCCAGAGTTCGGAGGTCTGATGCTGGATGATGAACAGCATCTCGTCATGCGCCGATGACAGCGGCGTCTGGGCCTCCAGCACTTTCTCCAGGTGCAGGTAGTCGCTGTAGGACATGCGCTCTTTGAACGACATCTGGGCGCCTTCGGACGCCGGATCGTACGGTTCGCTCAATTGATTTTCTCCGTGCGCAGCCGGAAGCGCTGGATCTTGCCGGTCTGGGTCTTGGGCAGAGCGGCGATGAATTTTACCGATCGCGGATATTTATAGGGCGCGATCATTGCCTTGACATGGTCCTGCAGGCGCTTGGTGGTGAGGGCGTCGGGCGCGACGCCCTGCGCTAGCACGACATGCGCCTCGACGATCTGGCCGCGTTCGGCGTCCTCGGCGCCAATCACCGCGCATTCGGCGACATCCGGATGCGACAGAAGTGCGGCCTCGACCTCGGGTCCGGCAATGTTGTAGCCGGCGCTGACGATCATGTCGTCGGAGCGGGCGGCGAAATGGAAGAAGCCGTCCTCGTCCTGCGTGAAGGTATCGCCGGTGAGGTTCCAGCCGTCGCGCACGTATTCCTTCTGCCTGTCATCGGCCATGTAGCGGCAGCCGGTCGGTCCGCGCACTGCAAGCCTGCCGGTCGCGCCGCGTGGCACCTCGCGCATCTCGTCATCGACGACGCGCGCCTCGTAGCCGCCCACCGGCTTTCCGGTCGACGCGGGCTTCATGTCGTCAAAACGGTTGGAGATGAAGATGTGCAGCATCTCGGTGGCTCCGATGCCGTCGAGGATCGGCTTTCCGGTCTTTTGTGTCCACTCTTCGAAAACGGGAGCAGGCAAGGTTTCGCCGGCCGAAACGGCGACGCGCAGCGATGAAAGGTCGGCACCTTCATCCATGGCCTTCAGCATGGCGCGGTAGGCAGTCGGCGCGGTGAAAGAGATCGTCGCTTTGTAGATCTCGATGATGTGGATCATGTTGGGTGGCGTCGCCTGCTCCAGCAGCGTCGCCGCCGCACCGAAGCGCAGCGGGAAGATGGCGAGTCCGCCAAGGCCGAAGGTGAAGGCCAGCGGCGGCGAGCCGACGAAGATGTCGTCCGGCGTCACCTCCAGGATTTCGCGGGCGTAGGCGTCGGCGATGATCAGCAGGTCGCGGTGGAAATGCATCGTCGCCTTCGGAACGCCTGTTGTGCCCGAGGTGAAGCCGAGCAGGGCAACATCGTCGCGGCCGGTGTCGACTGCGGTGAACGTCACCGGCTTGTCGAGAGCGGCACGATCGAGTTCAGCATCATGGTTGGCGGTGCCGTCGAAACCGATGACCTGCTTGAGGAATGCGCTGTCCTTGGCGCAGGCGGTCATCTCGTCCATCAGCCTGGTGTCGCAGAGCGCGACGGTGATCTCCGCCTTGTCGACGATCTTGGCGAGTTCGCCGGCGCGCAGCATCGGCATGGTGTTGACGACCACGGCGCCAACCTTGGTGGCGGCCAGCCAGCAGGCGACCATTGCGGGGTTGTTGGCCGAACGGATCAGCACCCGGTTGCCGGGCTCGACCCCATAATTCTCGACCAGCGCGTGGGCCAGCCTGTTCGTCCAGTCGGACAGTTCCTTGTAGGTGCGGCGGCGGCCATTGCCGATGAGGGCGGTGTGGTCGCCGAGACCTTTTTCGACCAGCCTGTCGGTCAGTTCGACACCGGCGTTGAGGCGTTCGGGATACTCGAAGCCGTCGAGCAGGATTTCAGGCCATTGCTCCGGCGGCGGCAGGTGATCGCGCGTGAACGTGTCGATATGCGCTGAAGGCCCAAGCATGTCGCCGCTCTCCTGTCTGCTGGACGGCCAGTGCGCGAGGCGCCTTGGCCGGATGTCGTGGATCCTAAGGTCCTGCTCTGAGGAGGCTTCGTACTGCCCATCGCACCTGCTGAGATGCGCCCAGAAAGGGTGAACATCTGCAGGTTTGGGCAGCACAGCAGACCTCCCATTGTCGGCTGTTCGTACGGGCAGGATCGCACCAGTCGAAATTTGTTTCAAGCCTAAAATGTTTTTGCCCTGGAGCATTGACGCATGGCGTGGCGGTGGCCATTGCTAGCGGAACAGCGATGCCGTTTTTGGGGAAGGGCGCAGATGTTCGAACGTCACATCGTCGATTGGGATGATGCCTATGCCAACGGTGCGAATATCGCCGGCAGCGACCGATGGCCGGCCGCGTGGGTGGAGCCTGCGCAAGCGTTTCGTGACGCACTCTCGGCGCAGGGCCGGGCACGGCTCGACATCACCTATGGCGATGGGCGACGCAATCGGCTCGATCTCTTCCTCCCCAGCGCCACGCCCAAAGGGTTGGTGGTGTTCATCCATGGCGGTTACTGGAAGGCGTTCGACAAGAGTTTCTGGTCGCATCTCGCCAATGGTGCGGTCAGCAGCGGCTTTGCCGTGGCGATGCCGTCCTACACGCTGTGCCCGGACTTACGCATCGCCGGCATCGTCCAGGAGATCGGCGTGGCGATCGGCAAGGCGGCGGCAATGGTCGACGGGCCGCTGATGCTGACCGGACATTCGGCCGGCGGCCATCTTGCCAGCCGGATGGTGACGACAACCACGCCTCTGGCGGACGATGTGGCGCGGCGCGTGCGCCATGTCGTTTCGATTTCGGGTGTCCACGATCTGCGTCCGATCATGCGCACCGAGATGAACGCGACTCTGGCCATCGACGAAGATGAGGCGCTGGCTGAAAGCCCGGCGCTGCTGCGGCCCAGGGATGGTGCCCGCATCACCTGTTGGGCCGGTGGTGGCGAGCGCGCCGAGTTCCTGCGTCAGAACGCCTTGCTTGCCAACATCTGGACGGGCCTCGGTGCTGCAACCAGCACCGTGGTCGAGCCCGACCGGCATCATTTCAGCATTGTCGACGGCCTTGCCGATCCGGCCCACCCACTGAGCCGCGCCTTGATATCGGGCTAGCACCGAGATCATTTTCCATTTTTTATTAATGGTTTGTCTTGTTCTGCTTCAGCGCAGCATCAGTACGCCGCAGGCCTCGCCAGCAGCTGCTGCGGGGGCAAACGGCGCCCGCACGATCAGCCCGTTGGCGTCGGCCAGCATTCTCAGCATCGAGGAATCCTGGATACCGAACGGCGTCGCCACCAGCACGCCGTCATCTTCCCTGACCACGGCTCGGACGTAGTCCTGGCGCAAATCATTGGCCGGCATTGCGGCGCCCAACCGTGCCGGACGTATGTCCTGGCGATGATTGCGGCCGCCGAGCCGCGCCAGCAGCGGCTTCAGGAACAACTGCGAGCAGACCAGGCTTGCCACCGGATTGCCGGGCAGGCCGATGCACCTGATATCGCCGAGGCGGCCGAACATCAGCGGCTTGCCGGGGCGCATGGCGATCTTCCAGAAGCCGAGCGTCATGCCTTCGCCGGTCAGCACGTCGTGGATCAGGTCGTGATCGCCGACCGAGGCGCCACCAAGCGTCACGATGACATCCGCACCGGCCGCGACCGCTTTTTGCACCAGTTCGGCGATAGCCTCCTTGCGATCGGCGGCAATGCCGAGATCGAGCGCGCGGGCGCCGACCGAGTGTGCGGTGGCGGCGACGCCATAGGCATTCGATGAGATGATCTGGTCCGGGCCGAGATCACTGCCGGGCGGCAGCAATTCGTCGCCGGTGGCGATAATGGCGACCAGCGGCCGTTTCACCACGCTGACCCGAGGATGGTTGGCCGATGCTGCCAGCGACAGTGCCGCCGGGTCGAGCAAGCGGCCTTTTTCCAGCAGCATGTCGCCTGTTGAAAAATCGAGCCCGATGCGGCGGATATTGCGCCATTGCGCCGTTGGCTCGGTCACTTCGATTTCGCCGCCGCCGAGGTCGCGGACATTCTCCTGGATGACGATGGTGTCGGCGCCTTCGGGCAGCGGCGCGCCGGTGAAGATGCGCACGGCCTGCGTCTGGCCGACCGTGCCGTCGAAGCCACGCCCAGCCGGCGCCATGCCGATCACCGACAGCCTGGATGGGACCGACGTGACGTCGGCGGCGCGCGCTGCATAGCCGTCCATGGCGGAAGCATTGAAAGGCGGCTGGGTGCGAAGTGCCACGACCGGTTCCGCCAGAACACGATCCACAGCCTCGAACAGGGGAACGCTTTCGCCGGCTAGAGGCGCCGCACCATCGAGCAGGCGTTCAAGCGCCTCCGCGATAGGAACCAGCGCCATCAGGCACTCGCCTTGTAGTCACCCGACTTGCCACCGGTCTTTTCGACCAGGCGGATGCCGGTGATGACCATGGCGCGGTCTACTGCTTTGGCCATGTCGTAGATGGTCAGGCAGGCGACCGAAGCGGCGGTCAGCGCTTCCATCTCGACACCCGTCTTGCCGGTGACGCGCGCCAGTGCGGTGACCTTCAGGCCCGGCAAAGCATGGTCGGGCTCGATGTCGACGGAAACCTTGGTCAAAAGCAGCGGGTGGCAGAGCGGGATCAGTTCATGCGTCTTCTTCGCCGCCATGATACCGGCGATGCGCGCGGTGCCGAGCACATCGCCCTTCTTGGCGTTGCCGGCGAGGATCATCTTCAGCGTCTCGGGCTGCATCGCGACAAAGCCTTCGGCGATCGCCGTGCGCGTTGTTTCATCCTTGTCGCCGACGTCGACCATGTTGGCCTCGCCCTGCGCGCCGAGATGGGTAAGGCCCGATACCATCGTCAGATGACCTCGGCCAAAGCCTTGCCTGTCAGAAGCAGGCGCGTCGCCGCGGTGACGTCCTGTTGCCGCATCAGGCTCTCGCCGACAAGAAAAGTGCCGATGTCGCTCTTTTGCAGCCTGAGGCAGTCGTCATGCGAGAAAATACCGCTCTCGCTGACCAGCAAGCGGTCGGCCGGAACCATCGTCGCCAGCCGCATGGAAGTGTCGAGGCTGGTCTCGAATGTGCGCAGATTGCGGTTGTTGATGCCGATCAGCCGCGACGACAGTTTTAGCGCGCGCTGCGTCTCGGTCTCGTCGTGCACTTCGACCAGTGCATCCATGCCGAGTTCGGAGGCCGTCGCCTCGAGCTCGCTGGCCAGGACGTCGTCGACACTGGCCATGATGATCAGGATGGCATCCGCGCCCCAGGCGCGGGCTTCGTAGACCTGATACGGATCGAACAGGAAATCCTTGCGCAGCGCCGGCAGCGCGACGGCGGCTCGCGCCCGGGTGAGAAATTCGGGCGCACCCTGGAAGGACGGTGCATCGGTCAGCACCGAAAGACAGGCAGCACCACCCTTGGCATAGGCCTGCGCCAGCGCCGGTGGATCGAAATCGGCACGGATCAGACCCTTGGAAGGGCTCGCCTTCTTGATCTCGGCGATTAGCGCGAAGGCGCCGGATTTGCGCTTCGCTTCCAGTGCGGCAAGAAAGCCGCGCGGTGCGTCGGCGTCTTTTGCCCGGGCCTTGATTTCGGCCAACGGCACGCGTGCCTTTGCTGCCGCGATCTCGTCGCGCTTGTAGGCCTCGATCTTGCGAAGAATGTCAGACACGCTCTATCCGTTATCCGTTCGAAATCTCGACCAGCCTGTCGAGCACTTGCAGGGCACGGCCGCTGTCGATGGCTTGCGCCGCCGCCGCGATGCCGTCGCCAAGCGTCGTCGCCTTCCCGGCCACAACCAGTCCGGCACCGGCGTTCATCAGCACGGTGTCGCGATAGGCGCCGGCGGCACCGCCCAGCATATCGCGCAGGGCCTTGGCGTTGTAGTCCGCATCGCCGCCACGCAATTCGTCCTTGCTGTGGCGCGGCAACCCAACCGCTTCAGGCGTCAGGGTGAAGCTGCGGATCTCGCCGCCGATCAGTTCGGCAACCTGCGTCTCGCCGGTGGTGGTGATCTCGTCATAGCCGTCGCCATGGGCAACCCAGACATGCTCGGCACCCAGCGCCTTCAGCGTCTCGGCAACCGGCAGGATCCATTCCGGCAGGAACACACCGACCAGCTGCCGCTTGACGCCGGCCGGATTGGAGAGCGGCCCGAGCAGGTTGAATATGGTGCGGGTGCCGAGTTCGACGCGAGTCGGGCCGACATGCTTCATCGCCGGATGGTGCGCAGGCGCGAACATGAAGCCAACGCCTGCCTCGTGGATGCAGCGGCCGATGAATTCGGGCGAGATGTCGATCTTGACGCCGAGCGCAACCAGCACGTCGGCTGCCCCCGTCAACGATGACAGGCCGCGATTGCCGTGTTTGGCAACCGGCACGCCGCTGCCGGCAACGACGAAGGCCGATGCCGTCGAAATGTTGACGCTGTGAGAATTGTCGCCGCCGGTGCCGACGATGTCGATGGCGTCGGTGGGCGCGTCGACGTGCAGCATCTTGCCCCGCATGGTTGCGACGGCGCCTGAAATCTCGCTCACCGTCTCGCCGCGCACACGCAGCGCCATCAGGAAACCGCCGATCTGGCCGGGGGTCGCGTCACCCGACATGATGATGTCGAAGGCCTCGCGCGCTTCCTCGAAGGAAAGCGCGCTACCGGTCGCGATCTTGGCGATATGGGTTTTCAGCGCGCTCATCTTGTCGAGGCTTGGGCGACGGCGGCCTGGTCGATGCGAACGTCGTACTGCGTCTGCAACTGCGCCACCAACTGGTCGAGCAGGTCATCCGACATGCCGGAGGTGAAGGATTTCTGCGCGTCGTCCGGCACCGAACTGGCATCGGCTCCGGCGGGCTCGAACACTTCGGCGACCTTGTACAGGATCTGCCCGTCTCCGGTGGGTGAGGGGATCAGGCCGGTGCCTCCTTCGCCGACACCGAACATCGCTGCCGCACCCTCCTTACCGAAGTCGACATCGTCAGCCTCACGCTTGACACCGCGCTTGGTCTGCTTTTCGAGCTTCAGTTCGCTGGCGATGACATCGAGCGTTGCGCCGGCCTTGAGCCGCTTTTCCAGTTCGTCAGCCT
>NZ_RZTF01000161.1:0-1754 GCF_004023175.1 Mesorhizobium sp. M7A.F.Ca.MR.362.00.0.0 | reverse complement strand
CTTGCTTATTTCCGCCGCCGTCCAGTCGGCGACGACTTTCTGACGAACCTCATCCAGCGTGCGGTCGCGAGCCGGCGTGATGGACGCCACCTCATAGAAGACGAAGCCGTTGTCGGCTGTGGTCAAGGCATCGTTTTCCGTGTTGGGTTCGGCGTCGAAGACGGCTTTGATCAGCTCCGGCGATTGCGGCAGGTCCTTGACGATGGTTGCATCTGGCCGCAGTCCACTACGATCGATGGCGTCGATGGTGACGACCTTCAGCTTCAGCTTGGCCGCGGCCTCCGCCAGCGAACTGCCGGCGGCGCGGGTGTCATCGTAATTGTCGCGCACGTCCAGAAGGATGCGGCTTGCCTCGCCCAGCGCCAGATCCTTGCGGATCTGATCGGACACCTCGGCCAGTGGCTTCACCACCTCGGGCTTGATCTCGGTGACGCGCAGCAGCACCGGACCGAAGGCGCCTTGCACGACCTGACTGACTTCATTGGCGTTGAGCGAAAAGGCCGCGTCGGCGACCGCCTTGTCGGCGATCTTGTCCTTGGCAAGCGTGCCGAGCAACGTATCGGCCGGCGTCTTGCCTTCCGCCGTGACAAGCTTGTCGAAAGTGGCGCCGGCCTTGAGCGAATCGAGTGCGGCCTTGGCCGCATCCGGCGTCTTGAACACGAGCTGCTCGACGGTGCGCAGTTCCGGCGTGGTGTAACGCGCCTTGTTCTTGTTGTAGTCGTCGCTGACCTGGCTGTCGGTGACGGCGGTCGTATCCATGATGTCGACGGGTTCGAGGCGGACATAGGAAAATTTGCGGTATTCGGGTGCCGCATATGTCTTCTTGTTGGCTTCGAAATAGGCCGAGAGCACGCTATCGGACGGCGCCGCGATCGGCTCGACCAGTGCCTTGGGCAGCGTCAAATAGTCGATGGTGCGGTCTTCGCCGCGATAGAGCGCAACCGCCTTGAAGAAAGTGTCCGGAGCCTTGAGGCCATCCGAGACCGCCTCGACAATTTGCTGGCGCACGGCCACCTGGGCACGGTTCTTCAAATAGTCCTCGGGCCGCATGCCGATCTGCTGCAGCATATATTCGAACGTTCTGCGGTCGAACTGGCCGCCCGGGCCCTTGAAGGCTGGGTCCTCGCGTGTCAGCTCGGCCAGCCGATCCTTGGAAAGTCCGAGGCCCAGCTTGCGGGCCTGTTCGTCGAGAACGGCACCAGAGACGAGCTGAGCCAACACCTGGTTGTCGACGCCGAGCGCCTTTGCCTGTTCGTGGCTGAGACGTTGGCCGAACTGTTGCGACATGACGGCGATCTGGCGATCGTAGGCGAGACGGTATTCGTTGATCGATACTTTGGTGCCGCCGGCGGTTATCACCGAATCGTGGCCGGCAAGACCGCTCATCAGCTGTCCGGAAACGCCCCAGACCAAAAAGCTGAGCACCAGCAGCACCAACAGTCCCTTCGCGACCCAGGTGCCTGCCGCGTTTCTCAATATACCAAGCATTTTTACTTCCGATTTATGCGCATTTTCGCATGCGCCGAGTCTGAAACAAGCGCAATAGCGCCCTTCCGGCCCACTGTCGATTGCTTTGTGGCCTGATTTTGGTAGTGAGGGCCAGAGCCCCGATATCATCCGGAGAAGCAAACCCATGACGCCAGGAATTCGCCCGCTCGTCGCCGGCAACTGGAAAATGAACGGCACCAGCGCTTCGGTCTCCGCGTCAAGTCCGCTCATGAAACCGTTGCCGATCATCCGGAGCTCGTTGAGGG
>NZ_RZTF01000160.1:0-13462 GCF_004023175.1 Mesorhizobium sp. M7A.F.Ca.MR.362.00.0.0 | reverse complement strand
TGCGGTCAGGTGGGTCATGTCGTAGACTTCGCCATTGGCGGTAAGCCGGCCATGGAAGGCGTCGCCATACCAGGAGGCCAGGCCGACCTTGGCGTAGCGCTTGTCTTCCTTCGGGTAATACCACTTGCCGCGGACCTGATAGGGTTTGCCGAGCTGATCCCTGCCGCCGCCACGTTGGATGCGCCCATTCTGCGAGATCACACGCGGGCTTGCCTTCACGCCATATTCGGATTCGGCGAAATATTCCTTGGAGCGGGTCTTCTTGTAGACCATCGCTTTCGGCTCGGGCTGCGACGCACAAGCCGCCAGCAAGGCGGCCGACATGGCGAACAACGCGACTGTAGCAGCGCGACGAAGACGCGGTTGCGTCACAGCCTGCATTTTCCTGATGTCCCCTTCAGTCTTGACCTAGACGTCGTATCCAACCGTCGAAGAAGCCGAAACACTCACCCGACCAATACCAACGACGCCTTTGAACCCCGATCCTTTGTGCGCAGGAATTGCTTATCACGGTATTAACCGATTGTGGCTGCAACCGGGCAAGATTGTGGCGTCTCCACCACGAGAGCCCTCTGAAAAGTAACGATTTTCGCGCTTCCACGCGAGAGATGTGATGCCCTCTGCCACAGAGAGCCTGGCTTCGCTCCTGCCGGCGATACCTGCCCGTTGACAGGCTTTGTCGGGCAGCGGACCGACAGTCCGGAACAAAGAAATGCGCCGCTAGTTTCATCCGCAGGGCACTCGAACAGAAGGATGAGCATGATGAAAATGGCTTCATTGACAATCGCGATCGCAATGTCACTTTCTGCCGGGTCTGCGATCGCCGCATGCCCGGACAAGTCGGCTTCCAATGCCGGGACGGATGCCGAGCAGACCGCCGGCATTTCGAAAGATGGAACTCACGCGCCCTTAGAGGCCCCGAAAGCCACGGACAGCGCGGGCAAGCCAACCGCCAAGGATGGCGCCACAATGCCATTGGCGGGCGCTGAAGGCGGCGGCGACAAGAATCTCGCAACCTCGCAGCAGGACATTGAGGCGCAGCAGCATGGTGATAAGGCCGCGGCGGCAAAGGCCGATGAAAGCTGCAAAGACTGAGGACAGCTCAGGCCGGAGCCAAATTGCAGCTTCGGCCTTCCTCACCAGCAGCTGTTCCCTTGGCGAACTAAATTTTTGGGGAAATACCGCAGCCGTCCCAAGAGGTTGGCCCTGTGGGGATTAACCCGTCCGCCCGGTTGCTTGATGGGTTCCGGTCGATAGCCGGATTGCGCCCTTGCCTGGCCCCCTGCATGCAAGCACTGCAGCGCCTCACATCTCGGGCAACGCCCGCGGCGGGCTCTCTTCTTCATGCACCATTGGACCGCGCTAGTCCCGGTGCTCGATCCCGACACGCTCAGAGTCTGCCCAGGAAAGCAGGAACCGACGCAGCGGTGGTTGACGCAGCCCTCAATGCCGCTTTACAGGAATGAGGCGTGAACCAGCCGGGAGCGCCTTCGGTGCCAATCCGGTGCCAACAGGCCAAACGAGCTGGCCTCGCGCTACCCAAGTGGTTGAAGAATTACGATGGAGGAATGGCCGAGCGGTTTAAGGCACCGGTCTTGAAAACCGGCGTGGGTGCAAGCTCACCGTGGGTTCGAATCCCACTTCCTCCGCCAGACGTCGAAGGTCCGTTCCGGAGACATGGGTAGCAGTTTGTACCTAAGACATGATGACAACCGCGTGCTTGACGGGTTGTCGATTGGATGCAAGGTCCTCTGTTCCAGTCGATATATCCGAACTGCGAGTCATCGTCTCGATCAGAGCGCCCGGTTGCGTCAGGCTCACTTTGAAGTTCGGATGGATGACTGTTATTTCCTCTCGGGAGCGCTCCGCCGAACATCTCCATGGTCCTTTGAATGAGGCGATAGATAGTCAGGCTGCGCCGGCTGCAGTTGCGGTCAATGGCTGGAGGAAGTGATCGTTGATGACACCGGCCGCCCCTGCATTCGGGCATGGGCGGCCGTCTTGTGGAGTGGGATGACGCGGCTCGATAAGCAGCCAGCCTGTTGGCGCTGGATCGCTCCAGCTTTCGTCACCTCCGCCCAGATCAGCCCGCGGCGCTCGGCACCGGCGTGTTGAGCAGCTGCTGTTCCCAGAGGTACGCGATGCCGCTGCCGCCGAAGTGCTGAATGAGAATCTCGGTCAGCTCCTCGACATGCTCGGTGCGCGCCCAATCGCGTTGCCATTCGCCAGTGAGCGCCATCACGGTCATCACGTTCGCGCCGGCCGCGATCATTCGCTGGATGGCAACTTCGTGAGACTCCCTCGAAATCCCGCCCGACGCGTCGGTGATCACGGTCACGTCCCAGCCTTCGCCGGCGGCCTGGATCACAGGCATTGCGACGCAGACCTCGGTCCACAGGCCGGCGATGATCAGCTGCTTGCGGCCGGTCGCCTTGACGACGTTCACCACATTCTCGTCCTGCCAGGTGTTCACCCAGGTGCGATCGATGACTTCCTGGTCCGGAAATACGTCGGTGATCTGCTTGAAGAGAAGTCCTCCGCGCGCCGCAATCACGCTGGTGAGAATGGTCGGAACACCGAAGGCTTTTGCTAGCTTCGCCAGCGCGGTCGTGTTGTTGACCACCATGTGTGGGTCGTGGCTGTTCAGATTGGCCAGCTGATAGGGCTGGTGGTCGATCAGGACGAGGACCGAATCTGCGGGACGAAGAAGCGAAGCAAGGCCGTTACGAGGGGTCATCAAGACTTCCTTTCTCTGCCGTCTGGACGGCATGGGTTTTCGGGAGACATGCGCCAGCGGGCGACGTTGCCGAAACGCAATTTGCTGTTCCTTTTAATGATGCGATAGTGCCATATTCAGGCAAGCTGTGTCGCGAAACGAGGAACGCCGATTGGACATCGAAGATCTGCAGACATTCGTCGTAGTGGCCGATGCCGGGGGCGTATCGGCCGCCGCCCGCCGACTCGGCGTCTCCAAGTCGATCGTCAGTCGGCGGCTCTTTCGGGTTGAGGCGGAGCTTGGCGTCCAGCTTCTTGCACGAACGACCCGCGGCGCCGCGCTCACGGAGGCGGGAATTACTTTCAGAGATCATGCGGCCCGAGCCAGCGCCGAGATTGATACGGCCAGGGAAGCGATCTTCCCCACCGGTGAGCTACGCGGCCGCCTGAGGGTTGCCATGCCGCTTACTTTCGGCGCGACCCATTTTGCCCCCGTGCTCGCGGAAATGGCGCGTCTGCACCCGAATCTTCACATCCATACTTCATACAGCGATCGCTTCGTCGATCTCATCGCAGAGGGTTTCGATTGCGCGATCCGGGGCGCCTACCTTCAGGACTCCAACCTGATCGCGAAGCGCGTCGGGCCTATCCATGGAAAGCTTGTCGCGAGCCCGGACTACATCAAAGCGCACGCGTCACCCGAGACTCCGGACGAACTCGTCACCCATCAGGCCCTCATGCAGGGAACGGAAGCCTGGCAGTTCATGGATGGCGGCAAGATTGTTACGGTCCAGCCGCAGGGAAGATTCAAGGCCGACAGCGCCACGGCGCTTGCCGCGGCGGCGGCGGCGGGTCTCGGCATCGCCTGGCTCCCCGATTGCATTACACATGAACATGTGGCCTCCGGCGCGCTGGTCCCGATCATGACACGCTATCCGGTACCTCCGGGAGCTGCGTATGTCGTACGCCCGCCGGGGCAGCATCCTACGCGGAAAGTGCGCGTCCTCACCGAGATGCTGATTGAGTATTTCAAACGCAACCCGGATCTTTGGGGTCTTGACGGCTAGGACACGAACGGTTCGAGCCGTGTCAAAGAACCGCGTTCGACGGTCCCATTGCTCCGAGCCGTTGCGTTCGGCGACATTGCTTGCACGTTCCGTGCGTCAGCGCCCTTACAGAGCCTTTAGCCTTTGGAAAGGGAGATGTGTTTCTTCTCGAGGGAGCAGGCGGCGCGCCGGCAGCAGAGGCGAATCGATGGATATCTTTGGCATCAAGGCACTGTTGATCTGCGCGCTGACCTTCATTCCGTTCGAACATCTGTTTGCCGAGCGGCCGCAGAAGATTTTCCGCAAGGGGTTTGCTGTCGATCTGATTTATCTGCTGTTCAACGGCTTCATCATAAAGCTGGCCATCGTCATGATGGCGGCAGGCGCGCTCGGTGCCGCTGCGCTCCTTGTCCCGCCGGCGATAACGCAGGCCGTCAGCGGCCAGCCCGTCTGGCTGCAGGTTGCCGAAATCATCGTGATTACCGATATCGGCGTCTACTGGACACATCGGGCCTTCCACAAAATCCCCGCGCTTTGGAAGTTCCATGCCGTTCACCACGGCATTGAGGAACTCGACTGGCTCGGGGCCTTCCACAATCACCCCGTCGACGCCATCGTCACAAAGGCGATATCGCTGACGCCGATCTTTTTCCTCGGCTTCTCGGAAGCCTCGATCGCCGTCTTTTCGACCATCTACCTTGGACACACGCTGCTTGTGCATTCAAACGTGCGGATTCCGTTCGGCCCTTTGAAGTGGCTGATCGCCAGCCCGCAGTTCCATCGCTGGCACCATGCCAACCAGCGCGAAGCCTATGACAAGAACTTCGCCGGGCAGTTGCCTTTCCTCGACATGCTGTTCGGCACCTACAATCCCACCGGCGACAAGGTGCCGGAAAAGTACGGCGTCGACGATCCGATCCCCTCCACCTATTTCGGTCAGATCGGCTATCCCCTCCTGCGCCGCAGGAAGCTGCCGAACCGGGCAGTGCCGAACACCGAAGCCTGACAGATGGCCCGACGGTGCGGTATCCACCCCGATCCGCTTTCGGGCCGTGGAACGCCGAACCCCGGGAAGGCTTTTCGCGTCGAATCGGCTAAACCTTGAGCATGAACGAAACCTCACTCTATGCGCCGGTGAAGCGGTTCCTCGAAAGCCTCGACTTCGTCGTCAAAGGCGAGATCGGCGGCTGCGATGTCGTTGCGTTGCGCGAGGGGGAGCCGCCGGTTGTCGTCATCTGCGAGTTGAAGCTGCAGTTCAATCTCGAACTGGTGCTGCAAGGTGTCGATCGCGCGGCGGCCTGCGACGAGGTGTGGCTGGCCGCGCGCATGTCGGCCCGCGGCAAGGGCCGCGAAAGCGACGCCAGGTTCCGCAATCTCTGCCGCCGTCTTGGCTTCGGCCTGCTCGGTGTGACCGCGACGGACCGGGTCGAGGTGCTTCTCAGCCCGATCGCGCTGGCGCCGCGCAAGAATGCCCGCCGGCGCTCTCGTCTGGTCGACGAGCACCAGCGCCGCCGCGGCGATCCGGTTGCCGGAGGAGGATCGCGCAATCCGATCATGACGGCCTATCGCCAAAGCGCCCTCGCCTGCGCTGCCGCCATGGTGGACGGACCCAGGCGGCCGCGAGATCTGAAGGCGGTGACGCCGATCGCGCCGAAAATCCTGCAGCACAATGTCTATGGCTGGTTCGCGCGCGTCGACCGCGGCCTTTACGGTCTCACCGATGCCGGCCGTGCGTCTTTGGTCCGTTGGCCGCAGGCATCGCACGACGAATCCCGACACGCAATTTTGAACGCACCGGCCATATGATTGAAGATTCCCGCGGCGTCCGAGGCGGTTCGCTCGGTTGATTTCTCCGACAAAATATGTTGGTTGTCCCGCCCATGAAGAAGCTCTGCATGACCGCCTTGGCGTCAGTGACACTGAGTTTTCCAGCCAGCGCAATGGACAGTGCATTGCGCGCCGGTCTGATGAAACTCGATCCCCAAACCCGTCTTGAACAGCGTTGCGACGCCGAAGTGCTCGACCGCATCACCCATGACGATCGCAAATTCAAAGCCGATCGCGTCGTCGCCTACGCCTTCGCCACGCCCGAGATGGGCGCCGATGCAATCAAGAGCTCGGGTGCTGCGTTTCGCAGCAAGGGGCAGTGGTACCGGCTGAAATTCAAGTGCCAGACCGCGCCGGACCATATGGAAGTTCTGCAGCTCCGTTACCGGATCGGGGACGAGATTCCAGAAGCCGACTGGGCAAAGTACAATCTCTACGATTGATTTGCGATCGGCCGTGGTTTTGCCCGGCTGTCGGTGAGTGCCGCAAAGCCTGATCCGGTTTGACGCAACGCTGCTTCGGTGATGCAGCCACGCGTGATCCCTTGACGCCAGGGGACCACCAAGTTAGGGCCTCTGGATAATCGACGAACACTCGGCAAAATCAGCAAGGGCTTCCTGTCGATGGACATTTTTTTCAGCGCTGCCAGTCTGACCGCCCTGCTCCAGGTCATCGCCATCGACCTCGTGCTGGCTGGCGACAATGCGATCGTCATCGGCCTCGCCGCGGCCGGCCTGCCAGCCGAACAACGCAAGAAGGCGATTCTTCTCGGCGTGGTGGCGGCAACGGTGCTGCGCATCGGGTTTGCCGCAATTACCGTCAAGCTGCTGGCGATCGTCGGCCTGCTGCTCGCCGGCGGCATCCTGCTGCTGTGGGTCTGCTGGAAGATGTATCGCGAGTTGCGTACGTCGCATGCCGATGAACTGGAAGCGACCGAGGCACTGTCGAATTCGGACCTCAACAACGACCAGGCGGTCGCCGGCAAGACGAAGCGCAAGACGCTTGGCCAGGCTGCCTTGCAGATTGTCGTCGCCGATGTGTCGATGTCGCTCGACAACGTGTTGGCGGTGGCTGGAGCGGCGCGTGATCATTTTCCGGTGCTGATCATCGGCCTGGTGCTGTCGATCGCCCTAATGGGGCTGGCCGCGACTTTCATTGCCAAGCTGCTGCATCGCCACCGCTGGATTGCCTATGTCGGCCTGCTGATCATTTTCTATGTGGCTGTGGACATGATCTATCGTGGCGCGGTGGAGGTTTGGCCGCATGTAAACGGTGCGGTCGGCTGAGGCTGGCGGACATCGGCATCTTCACGCCGTGGAAGCAAGACCGCCGTGCGTTTTGCCGCATCGCGGGCGTGCCCATACCAATGCCGCAATAAGTGTGGTACTGCGCCGGCAATCCTGAAAAGCCCGGAAACGCTCTATGTCCGCTCCACGCGTGAGTTTTGTCAGTCTTGGATGCCCGAAGGCCCTTGTGGATTCGGAGCGCATCATCACGCGCCTGCGCGCCGAAGGTTACGAAATCGCCCGCAAGCATGACGGCGCCGACCTTGTCGTCGTCAACACTTGCGGCTTTCTCGATTCCGCTCGCGACGAGTCGCTCAACGCCATCGGCTCCGCGCTTTCGGAAAACGGCCGGGTGATCGTCACCGGTTGCCTGGGCGCAGAGCCGGACGTCATTCGCGAAAAGCACCCCAATGTGCTGGCGATCACCGGGCCGCAGGCCTATGAGAGCGTGATGGCTGCCGTGCATGAGGCCGCGCCGCCTTCGCACGACCCTTATGTCGATCTTTTGCCGCCGCAGGGTGTCAAGCTGACGCCGCGCCACTACGCCTATCTGAAAATTTCCGAAGGCTGCAACAACCGCTGTACCTTTTGCATCATTCCGGCACTGCGTGGCGACCTCGTCTCGCGGCCGGCGGCCGATGTGCTGCGCGAGGCCGAGAAACTGGCCAAGGCTGGGGTCAAGGAACTTCTGGTGATCTCACAGGACACCAGCGCCTACGGCATCGACATCAAGTATCAGACGTCGATGTTCGGCGACCGTGAGGTGCGCGCAAAATTCCTCGATCTGTCCGAGGAACTGGGCAAGCTGGGCATCTGGGTGCGCATGCACTATGTCTACCCCTACCCGCATGTCGCCGACGTCATCCCGCTGATGGCAGAGGGCAAGATCCTTCCTTACCTGGATATCCCCTTCCAGCACGCTTCGCCGCAGGTATTGAAGAACATGCGCCGGCCGGCACACGGCGAAAAGACGCTCGAGCGCATTCGCGGCTGGCGTGAGGTCTGCCCGGATCTGGCCATTCGCTCCACCTTCATCGTCGGCTTCCCCGGCGAGACGGACGACGATTTCGAGATGCTGCTAGACTGGCTCGACGAGGCCAAGATCGATCGCGCCGGCTGCTTCAAATACGAGCCGGTCCGCGGCGCCCGCTCCAACGATCTCGGTCTCGAACAGGTTCCCCAAGAGATCAAGGAGGCGCGTTGGCACCGTTTCATGCAGCGCCAGCAGAAGATTTCGGCAACGCAGCTGGCCAAGAAGGTCGGCAAGCGCCTGCCGGTGCTGATCGACGAGGCGCATGGCACGTCGGCAAAGGGCCGCACCAAATACGACGCGCCCGAGATCGATGGCTCGGTGCATATCCAGTCGCGCCGCCCTTTGCGCCAGGGCGATATCGTCACCGTCAAGATCGACCGCGCCGACGCCTATGACCTTTATGGTTCGGCGGTCTGAGGGCCGTATTTACTACATCTGGCGATAGTTCAGCCTTTTAACCCGCTCAGCCGCGATCCGCTCTATGGTTTGCGGACCGGAGATGCGGGGGAATGCGGATGAACACCAGATCTGCGGAACAAAATTACATCGCGACGCTGGATTTGCTCAGGCTGGCGGCAGCACTTGCTGTCGTGTTCTTTCACTATTTCTTTCGCGGCGCGGCCGCCGAAGGCTACCTCGCGCAGGGCTATCCGCTTGCCGCACCGTTCGCCCTCTACGGCTATCTCGGCGTCAATCTGTTCTTCCTGATCAGCGGTTTCGTCATTGCCTGGTCGGCGGAAAACCGGAGCTGGGATCAGTTTGCGATCGCGCGGTTCGTTCGCCTCTATCCGGGTTTTCTGTTCTGCATGACGATCACCTTCGCAGTTCTCACCCTTGCCGGCACACCGTTGCTTCCAGCCTCTTTCAGCCAGTATGTCGCCAACCTGTCGATGTTCGCGCCGGCCTTCGGCCAACCCTTCATGGACGGCGTCTACTGGTCGATCGTGCTTGAACTGGTGTTCTACGGATGGATCACGCTGGCCCTGTTCACCGGGCTCTTCCAGAAACGCAAGCTGGAGCTGATCTTCATCTGGCTGGCAATCTCGGCCTTGAACGAGTTCTTCATCGGCAGCGGCGGAGCCAGGCTGCTGTTCCTCACCGAGTTCGGCCCGTTCTTCGCCGCCGGCGTGCTGGTCCACCACATCCATTCGCATGGCCGTTCTGTGCCGGCCCTGCTGCTGCTCGCCGCCGCGTTCCTGATCTCCTGCGGAACGCTGTCGGTGACGCAGCGCTGGATGCTTGGCCACTACGGCATCGCCGTCTCCTCGGCCAATCTTGTCCTCGCCAACGCCGTCATGCACGCGGCTCTGATCGGCGCGGTGCTGCTGCGCCACCGTGTGAGGGCATCGGCGCTCACCCTGGCGCTGGGCGGGCTGACCTATCCGCTCTATCTGCTGCATCAGGAGATCGGCTATCTCGCCATCAATGCGGCAACGCCCCTTGTCGGCAAATGGATTGCCGCCCTTGGTTGCATCGTGCTCATGCTTTTCATTTCGTGGGCGATCTGGCGCACCTGCGAACGACCGGTACAGCGGTTGCTCAGGTTCTGGCTCGGCCGTGTGGTCGATGCCGGACGAACGCGGTTTCATCGCCCCTCTGCCGGCGCACAGCCCGCCGAATGAAGAAGGGCGCCTTGCGGCGCCCCTCCGTCTCATGTCTCGCGCTGGTTATTTCGGCAGCTTGTCGTCGACGCCCTTCACATAAAAATTCATGCCGAGCAGCGTGCCGTCGTCGGCGACTTCGCCATCCTTCAGCCATGGCGTGCCGTCCTGCTTGGCGATCGGCCCGGTGAAGGGATTCCAGCCGTCGGAGATCTTCTTTTCGGTGGCTTCGGCCATCGCCTTCACGTCGTCGGGCATGTTGGTATAAGGGGCGAGCTTGACGGCGCCGTCCTTGATGCCGAGCCAGACATTGCCCGGCTTCCAGGTACCGTCGAGGGCTGCCTGGACCCGGCTGATGTAATAGGGACCCCAATCATCGGTGAGCGAAGTCAGCTGCGCCTTGGGCGCGAACTTGATCATGTCCGATGACTGCCCAAAGCCCTTCAGGCCCCGCTCCTCGGCCACTTGCAGGGCAGCGGTCGAATCGGTGTGCTGGACGATGATGTCGGCACCCTGGTCGAACAGCGCCTTGGCGGCGTCGGCTTCCTTGCCCGGATCGAACCAGGAATTCACCCAGACGATCTTGGCTTTGAAGTTCGGGTTAATCGACTGTGCGCCGAGCATGAAGGAGTTGATGCCCATCACCACTTCGGGAATCGGGAAGGAAACGATGTAGCCGGCAACGCCGGCCTTCGATTCCTTGGCGGCGATCTGGCCGAGCACGTAGCGGCCTTCGTAGAAACGCGCATTGTAGATGCCGAGATTGTCAGCGGTCTTGTAGCCGGTGGCGTGCTCGAACATCACCTTGGGGAATTTCTTGGCGACCTTCACTTCCGGGTCCATGAAGCCGAAGGAGGTGCCGAAGATGAGCTTGCAGCCTTCGCGCGCCAGGCGCTCGAAAGCGCGGTCGGCGTCGGGACCTTCCGAGACGTTTTCGAGATAGGCTGTTTCGACCTTGTCACCGAGCGCCTTCTTCACATCGAGACGGCCCTGGTCGTGCTGGTAGGAGTAGCCGAAGTCGCCGATCGGGCCGGTGTAGACCCAGCATGCCTTCAGCTTGTCCGCAGCTTCCGCCGTCACTGCCAGCGACATGGCGGCGGTCGTGGTCATCAGGGCAATAAGCAGTTTTTTCATTGTGTTACCTCTCTGAGTTAAGCCTTGGAGCTTCCCGTTTGTTTTTATTGTCAACGATCCGGAACGAATGGCTGCCCCAAGGAAGCCGGCGTGTTCATCATCGTCAGACGCTTGTTGCGCGAGATTAGAACGAGAACCACGATGGTTGCCAGATAGGGCAGCGAAGAAAGGAACTGTGAAGGCACTGGAATACCAAAAGCCTGTGCATGAAGCTGGCCGATCCACACCGCGCCGAAGATGTAGGCGCCGGCCAGCACCCGCCATGGCCGCCAGGAGGCGAACACCACCAGCGCCAGCGCGATCCAGCCGCGGCCGGCGCTCATGTTCTCGACCCATTGCGGCGTGTAGACCAGCGACAGATGGCCGCCGGCAAGCCCGGCACAGGCGCCGCCGAAGATCACCGCGAGATAGCGATAGCGGATGACCTGGATGCCAAGCGCATGGGCCGAGGTGTGGCTGTCGCCGATCGAGCGCAGCGTCAGTCCGGTCCTTGTCTTGAACAGGAACCACATGACGGCCGCGGTGAGCGCGATCGAAATGTAGAAGATCGGGTCCTGACCGAACAGCAGCCTGCCGACGACAGGCATTTCCGTCAGACCGGGAATGTAGAGGTTGGGCAGCCTTTCGCCGGGTTGGCCGACAAAGCTGGTGCCCATCATGCCGGACAGGCCAAGGCCGAGCAGCGTCAGCGACAGGCCGGTCGCCACCTGGTTGGTGGCCAGCGACAGCGTCATGACGGCAAACAGCAGCGAGAACACCGCGCCCATGGCGATTGCCGCCAAAAGGCCGATCCAGGGCGAGCCGGTGAGATAGGTCGCGCCGAATCCGCCGACAGCGCCCATGATCATCATGCCCTCGACGCCGAGATTGAGCACGCCGGAGCGCTCGACCACCAGTTCGCCGATTGCCGCGATCAACAGGGGCGTTGCCGCCGTGGCGATGGTCAGAAGGATGTTTACGGTGATGTCCATCAACGGGCTTCCTTCAACTTTGGCGCGGCTTCGAGTTTCGCGGCACCTTCCGGCTTGGTCAGCGCCAGGCCGACCAGGCGAATGCGGTAGTGGATGAGCGTGTCGCAGCCGAGCACGAAGAACAGCAGCATGCCCTGGAACACCCGCGCCACCTTGTCGGAGATGCCGAGCGCGCTCTGCACCGCTTCGCCGCCGAGATAGGTCAGCGCCAGCACCAGACCGGCGGCAACGATGCCGAGCGGGTTGAGGCGGCCAAGGAAAGCCACGATGATGGCGGTGAAGCCATAGCCGGGCGAAATGACAGGCTGCAGTTGCCCGATGGCGCCCGAGACCTCGGAGATGCCGGCGAGACCCGCCAGAGCGCCTGACAGCAGGAAAGCAAAAAAGACCATGCGGTTGAGGCCGAAGCCGGCGAAGCGCCCTGCCCGCGGGCTTGAGCCCAGCACGCGCACCTCAAAACCTTTCAGCATGCGGCTCATCAGGATCCAGACCAGCACCGCGGCGACCAATGCGAAGACAAAACCCCAGTTTGCTCGCCCGGCATCCGGCATCAGCTCCGGCAACACGGCCGAATCGTTGAACTGGATGGTCTGCGGGAAACCATGGCCCTGCGGATCGCGCCAGGGTCCGCGCACCAGCCAATCAAGGAAGAGCTGCGCGACGTAGACCAGCATCAGGCTGGTCAGGATTTCGTTGGTGCCGAAGCGAGTCTTGAGCAGAGCCGGGATCGCGGCATAGGCCGCGCCGCCGACCATGCCGAGCAACAGCATCAGCGGCAGCACCAGCGGACCTTCGAACTGCGGAAACAGCACGGGAACCATCGAACCGGCAATGCCGCCGAGGATGAACTGGCCTTCGGCGCCGATGTTCCAGATGTTGGCCTTGTAGCAGACCGACAGGCCGACGGCGATCAGGATGAGCGGCGCTGCCTTGATCGCCAGCTCATGCAGCTGCCAGACCTGGCTGATCGGCTCGATGAAATAGATATTGAACGCGGTCAGCGGATTGACGCCGAGCAGCGCGAACATGACGGCGCCGGCAATGATGGTCAGCGCGAAGGCGATGAACGGCGACAGGGCCGAAAACAGTATGGAACGCTGCGGGCGTTTGACGAGTTCGAGGCGCATCATGCCGTCTCCAGCGAGTGTTCGGCGTGGCCTGGTTCGGCGCCGCCCATCAGCAAACCTACCTTTTCGAAGGTTGCCTCGGCGATCGGCATAGGCTTCGACAGCTCGCCATTGTGCATGACCGCGATCGCATCCGATATCTCGAACAGCTCGTCGAGATCCTGGCTGATCACCAGCACCGCCGATCCGCTGCGCGACAACTCGATCAAGGCCTGGCGGATATGAGCGGCAGCGCCCGCATCCACGCCCCAGGTCGGCTGGTTCACCACCATGACGCTTGGCCGGCGGTCGAGTTCACGGCCGACGATGAATTTCTGCAGATTGCCGCCCGAAAGGGCCGCGGCCTCCGGATCCGGCGCACTCTTGCGCACATCCATCGCCTCGATGATGCGTTGGGACGCGGCTTGGATGGCACCGCTCTTCATCATCCCGCCGGAACCGACGAACGCCTTGCCGTCGGTGGCATGGCGCGACAGCAGCAGGTTTTCGGAAAGCTTCATGCGCGGTGCCGCACCGTGGCCGAGGCGCTCCTCCGGCACGAAGGCAGCGCCCAGCAGTCGGCGCCCGGTGATGGTGAGGCCACCTGCGTCCTTGCCGCGAATGCGCACCGAGGATGCATCCTGCTGCGGCACTTCGCCTGAGACGGATTCGAAGAACTCGCCCTGGCCGTTGCCGGCGACGCCGGCGATGCCGATCACCTCGCCCGCCCGGACGTTCAGGCT
>NZ_RZTF01000015.1:14608-46382 GCF_004023175.1 Mesorhizobium sp. M7A.F.Ca.MR.362.00.0.0 | reverse complement strand
TCCAGATGCCTGGTTCGGCCTTGGCCTTCACCAGCGCCTTCATCATGTTCGACATCAGGATTTCCCTATTCCGTGATTGCGCTTCTGGCGAGATAGCCTGCACAACGGGAAGGTAGGCCACTAACTCGTTTGAACGTCCGGAATGGTCAGCCCCGCCTGCTCAGCCTCGCGGCGCAAATTCTGACGGGGCCTGGGGCCGATCTGCTGGATCACCAATCCGGCCGCCAGTGAGCCAAGGTCGCCGCAAGTCTGCAGGTCGCGGCCTTGCGTGTAGCCATGCAGGAAGCCGGCGGCATAGAGATCGCCGGCGCCCGTCGTGTCGACCAGTTCCTTGATGGCGGTCGCCTTGATCACCACGGTCTCGTCGCCGCGCACGATCACCGAGCCTTTTTCCGAGCGGGTGACGGCGGCGATCCGGCAATCCTTGCGGATCTGGGCCAGCGCCTCGTCGAACGACGATGTCTGGTAGAGCGACTTGATCTCGTGGCTGTTGGCAAAGACGATGTCGACCGTGCCCGAACGCATCAGCTCAAGGAATTCGTCGCGGTAGCGGTCGACGCAGAACGAATCCGACAGTGTCATCGACACTTCTCGGCCTGCTGCGTGCGCCAGCTTCGCCGTCTGGCGGATTGCCTCCTTGGCGCGCGGCGGGTCCCAAAGATAGCCTTCGAAATAGGTGACCTTGGCGCCGGACGCCTTGTCGGCTTCGACATCCTCAGGGCCAAGCTCGACGCAGGCGCCGAGATAGGTGTTCATCGAGCGCTCGCCGTCGGGCGTGACGAAGATCATCGAGCGCGCCGTCGGCGGCTCACCCTTGAGCGGCGTGGTGCCGAAGGCGACGCCCTGCGCATGGATGTCGTGCGCGTAGATTTCGCCAAGCGCATCGTTGGAGACCTTGCCGAAGAAGGCGGCGCGGCCGCCAAAGCTGGCGACGCCGGCCGCCGTGTTGCCGGCGCTGCCGCCGGACGCCTCGATCGCCGGGCCCATGCGGCTGTAGAGCAGTTCGGCGCGCTGTGTGTCGATGAGGTTCATCGCGCCCTTGATGATGCCGTTGGTCTCGAGGAATTCCTCGTCGCACTGGGCGATGATGTCGACAATGGCATTGCCGATGCAAAGCACGTCATAATCCGGCATCAAAATCTCCGCCAAAACCCGAGCCGGCTTCTTGCCACGCCGGCCGGGCGTGGTCTCGCGAGTTGAAATGGGTTGCCGCATGCGCTTGATCCAGCCGCCCTCACGCAGCTGCCGGTCCGGCTTCACGCAGCAAATCGTCAGCTTTGTCCGTCTTCTCCCAAGTGAACTCAGGCTCTTCACGCCCGAAGTGTCCGTATGTCGCCGTCTTGCGGTATATCGGCCGTAAGAGATCAAGCATCTTGATGATGCCTTTCGGTCGGAGATTGAAAACCTCGAGAACAAGGCGCTCGATCCTTTTTTCCTCGATCCTTGCGGTTCCGAAGGTATTGACCATGACAGAAACCGGACTGGCCACGCCGATCGCGTAGGCAAGCTGAACCTCGCAGACCTCCGCAAGGCCGCTGGCAACGATGTTCTTCGCGACATACCGGGCGGCATAGGCCGCCGAGCGGTCAACCTTGGATGGGTCCTTGCCCGAAAAGGCACCGCCGCCGTGACGCCCGGTCCCACCGTAGGAATCGACGATGATCTTCCGTCCTGTGAGGCCGCAGTCGCCGGCAGGCCCACCGACCACGAACCGCCCTGTTGGGTTGACCAGAAATCTGATCCCCGAAGTATCCAGGTGGGCCGGCAGGACCGGTTTTATGATCTCCTCAATGACGCCTTCGCGGACCGTGGCTTGTGAGACCGCTTCGTCATGCTGCGTTGACAGGACTATGGTATCCAGCGCCACCGGGCGGAGCCCTTCGTAGCGTACCGACACTTGAGATTTCACGTCCGGACGCAGCCAGCCAAGCTGTCCCGCTTTCCGGACCTCGGCCTGTCTTTTCGTCAAATGGTGAGCGAGTTGGATCGGCAGGGGCATCAATGTATCCGTCTCGTTGCATGCGAATCCAAACATGATGCCCTGATCCCCTGCCCCTTGCCCGAGATCCTGCCCTCGTCCTTCATCAACGCCCTGGCTTATGTCGGGCGACTGCTCGGTGAGGGCCAGAACGACGGCGCAACGTCGACCATCAAAGCCAATCGCATCATCGTCGTAGCCAATATCGAGTATCGTATCGCGGGCGACTTGGCTGTAATCGATGTGGGCATGGCTGGTGATCTCGCCAGCCACAACGACCATCCCCGTCTTCACCAACACTTCACAGGCGACGCGCGCCTTCGGATCGGTGCGCAGGACCGCATCGAGAATGGCATCGGAGATGTTGTCTGCCATCTTATCGGGGTGTCCCGCGCCGACGGATTCGGAAGAGAACACGAACTGCCTGGTCATAAAAATGCCCTCGCTTCAAGTGCTGGAGTTAGTGAGGAGTTTCTGGATTGGGGTGGCTTATCGGTCGGGGATGCCGGGAACATCGAACGCAGTGCAGAAGTCGGCAACGTCTCTTCGTACGCTCGCATGAACTTCCTGGTCATCGGGCTGGCGGCAGACCGAGTCGATGAAAGCGGCGATCTGCACCATCTCCGTTTCGCGCATGCCCATGGACGTCACCGCTGGTGTCCCTAAGCGGATGCCGCTTGTCAGCGCCGGATGCCGCCGGTCGCCCGGGACCATATTGAAATTCGCAATGATGCCTGCACGCGATAAGCGCTCCGCATAGGCTTTGCCTGACAGCGACCGGTCCCGAAGATCAAGGATCAGCATGTGATTGTCAGTGCCCCCGGTGACGAGTTCATAACCTCGCTCCAGAAGTGCCTGGGCCAGAGCCTTGGCGTTGTGGACGATCTGCTGACCGTAGACACGAAAGGACGAGTTCGCTGCTTCCTGCAAAGCGACGGCAAGCGCGGCGATAGTATTCATATGCGGTCCGCCTTGCAGAAGAGGGAACACGGCGCGGTCTATACGTTTGGCCAGATTGTGTTTGCTCTTCGGATGATGGAGGGGCTGATAACGGTCTTCATTCCTTGATAAAATGAAGCCACCCCGGGGACCGCGGATCGACTTGTGAGAGGTGCTGGTGACCACATCGCAATGGGACACGGGGTTCGGATGCACTCCTGCGACAACCAGGCCGCAGATGTGGGCGATGTCAGCCACCAGATACGAGTTCACCTCCGAAGCAATTTCGGCCATTGCCGCGTAGTCAAAAATACGCGGATAAGCAGTTCCGCCGACCCAAATTAGCTTCGGGCGTTCCCGCTTGGCGGTCTCGCGCAAGTGGTCATAGTCAATTTGCTGTGTCTTTTCGTGCAGCCTGTACGGGACGCGCTGATAATCGCTGCCGGAAAAATTGACGGACCAACCGTGAGTCAGATGGCCGCCTTCGGGTAAAGGCAAGCCCATGACTTTGTCACGGGGGCTCAAAAGCGCGCGATAGACAGCCTGGTTGGCTGGCGAGCCTGAATAAGGCTGGACGTTGGCATGTTCACTGCCAAATAGCGCTTTCAGGCGCTCGATCGCGAGGGTCTCAAGCTCATCGACGATCTCGTTTCCGGCGTAGTAGCGCGCACCGGGGTATCCCTCGGCATACTTGTTGGTGAAAATCGACCCGGTCGCTTCCAACACCGCCGAGGAGGCAAAGTTCTCGGAGGCGATCAGTTTGAGAGTTGTCCGCTCCTGACGCTCCTGTCTTAGAAGCAGTTCGTGAACGCGGGAGTCGACGGCGGCTAAGTGAGGCCGCCCGTAAGTGTCGGGCTGCGCGATGGCGCCGCCGGCGGAGTTATCCATGGTAGTCGCGCTCCATTTGGACTGATCTATTTCACGATCAAGCAGGCGGTCCCTTCAACCGCGCGTCTTGTATTGCTTCCAGGCGTTGTAGGTCTCTTTTATGATGGCCATCATCGTGGGGCAGGAGATCGACCACCAATTGAGCCAGCTCGCCATCCTTGCCTCCTGCTTGCATATGGTACGAAGACTGCGGACGTTGTTCGTTGCAGCAAAGAAAGTTGGCTCTGACCAGCCGCCGAACGTGGCGTCGAACCTGCTCGCGAGGCAGACCGGTAATATCGGCCAGCTCGCCGACGGTTAGATCCGCATGCGCGCAAAGGCCCAGGATTCGAAGGCGATCAAGATGCGCTGCCGTCCTTAGGCGATTTACCAGTGTCAACATTGGTTAGCATCAACCCGGACGGGATGCAGCAAGCCGCTAGCCCTTCTATCCCCATCAATCCGCATGAGACCTCTCTCGTCATTTGCTGTAAATCCGCTGGTATGGATGCTAATGGAAGATAGATCACAGTCCTTTCTACGACTAAGACGCCAGATATTGGGGCTAATGTACCACCTGACAGGAGACTACACTCACGAACATTATGTGAATTTTTTTTAACGTTGCTGAGAATCAAGGGGGAGGTTTGGCGAATGTCTCGCCGTCGACTGTCGAATCCTGCCCGACGGGATTATAGGGTGCGTAGCCTGCTTGTCCTTTCCACATGACCAGCGACGATGGGGCGAAGGCGGCAGACATAGCTCTGGAGCATGCTGCGGTATCTTTGGCCTGAAGCCGAGGAAGGCGGACCGTGGCTTCCGCGCCGCTGCCGGGAGCCCGCGAACAGGCCAAGTGGATCAGCCGGGTGTTGCCGTCATAGAGCGTGAGACCCAAAGCTGGCCAGCCGCGCCCTGAGGCTGACGCACCGCTCAGCGTCCACCTTGCTCTCGAAGCCCATCGGCATAGCGCCGATAACGACTTGACCGCGTGCGTGTCGACGAGCGATCGGTGAGCGCAAGGATCGAGGGTGCAGTGCAGGATAATGCTGTTTTAAATCAGCGCTGTTTTCAGCCGACTGCCTTGAGCGTGGCACGAGGATATAGGCCCAAGGCAGGAGATCATCGTCTGCTGTTCGGGAGGCCGCCCTGGGCGCGCGACAGCCGTTCCTTCGGCTGCGCCGCTCCGCCACCATCCGCGCCGTGCCTTCCGGAGACCATTCCCGCTACCGGCCGGCGCCCGTGAAAACCTCGACCCGGCGCACCGGCTCGAGATGGCTGGGCTCAGCGTAACTCTGAAGTCGTCATATACCGAAGTCTTCACAGACTTCGGACATCCCCCTCACAGTCCGATCCAGATGGCGTCAGGAACACCGCTTGCGTTGATGCGGATGAACCCCTGCTTGTGCCACAATGACCCTTATGTCAGCGCGCGAGCCAAAGCTTCCGCGCAAGGCGACGGCTAGGATAAGGCAATGCCGACGAAGGGCACATTGCTTGCCACACTCTGGAATGATGGCATGCTCGGAAGGCCTAGGCTTTGCTCAGGGCCGCCTGCAAGGCGCGCTTTGAGGTTATTCACATAGCCTTCTGCGTAGTCCTGCGCCGTCGAGACCGAAAGATCAATGCCTGCCGCCAAGGCCTCTTCCATCAGGTGCTTTACGAGCCCATTTCGAATGGCCAGCTTGACCTCGGGGCCTGCGATAAGGCCGATCGCCTGCGCGGCCATATTGAGGCCAGCTTCCTCCAGCGCTCGCTTCATATCGCCTCCGTTAATGGCCGTACGCAGGAGATTGGCTGCTTGCGACTCAGCCTCGAGAACCATCGAGGCAAGATCGGCTACTTGTCCGAGGCCCGGAATGAAGCTGAGCAGTCCCACCGCCGTTGCCGCCAAGTCGAGCACTTTCGTCTCGATTTTGAGCACGGAGTCGACGACGTGCATGACGGCCCCGCCGTTCTTTTTGGCTGACTTAATGTCAGGCTGGTCCATCAGGCCCATCTTCATGTCCGCGACGGCATTCTGCTCTTCTGCGGTTTGGGCGCCGTGGGTGATTGGCTGCTGAACGTTGCGGTTCGCAGACGACATGTTTGTGCAAAAATGGGCAAAGTCTTTTTTGCTGATATTGCCGGAATCAACCGTATGCCCGCCGCCAAAGTCGAAGAATTTATGATGGGTCTTATAGCCCGTGATCGAATTGTTCAGGAGGCCAAACAAAAGAGGATCTGAAAGGAGCTGAGAGGCTGCTTCCCGCACTTTCGGATCAAGGCTCTTGTCGTCTTTCATTTTCGCCAGTTTGTCGCGAGTCAGAACACCGCTTCCAAAGAACGTGTCCTGATGGTCCTTGATCATCTCGACCGTATTCAGCTCAGTTTGCGTGAGGCTCATCGACGATGAGGCGACTTGCAGGAAATCCTCTTTGTGCATCTTCCCTTTCGAGCCACCGCACAACTGGTTCCAAGCATCGGGGTGATCGAGGAAATATTGCGCCGCCGCAATGACCTGGGGCGGAAATTTGCCGTTTTTCGATTCGCCGCCGACCATTTTCTTGAACTCATCCAGACTCAGGTCCTTGGACAGATTTTCGGAGTACCGGTAAAACTCCCGCAAGGCATCGCTCAAGGTCATGACCGAAGGCTGCAAACCTCCGCTGCCGTCGGATGGTATGTAGTTCTGCTCGTAGCTTCGCGCTTGGGCTTCCTGAAATGCAGCAACTTGTGGGTGGTGGTTTGAAAATCCGGCCAAGTCCTTGGCGTTGATCTTGCCTCCACAGCGGCCGTCGCCCTGCGAGCCAATCGCATAAAAAAGTCCCGAATCCTGCTGCAGTCCCTGGATCGCCGCTTTCAGATCCGGTGGCGTAGAGGGATCATTGGCTTTGTCGGTCAACGACTTCCAAGTAAGCGGGCATTGGTCCTTGTGACGGTTGAGTACCGCAACAATCTGCAACTCAGCCGTGGTCAGCGACCCACCGTTCCACGTGATTCCGGGGCTCGGCCTGGGAGCCGGCTCGATCTTCGGAGTGACGCCGAGCAGATGTTGGGCTTCAGTCGCCTTGGAGCGTTGCGATTGGTCCTCCTTGAGAGCCGCCCTCATATTTGGCGGCAGCAGATCCAGTGGGTGTTGCTCCAAGCCATTCAATGTCAAGACATCCGGTGCCAGATGGCCCAAAGGGTCCTGCCGCAATTTATCCATTGTCGAATCAAGATTCGACGCTGGCAGATCCCCTTGCGCGAAAGAGCCGGGCTTGTCTGCCAGCACACAAGTGGACAGCATCGCTTCGAAGCACGATGCACTTTGCTGATGCTGGGTCGCAAAATGGGAAACTTTCAGGCCCGGCCAACCCCTTGCGGACTGTAGCGAATTTGAGCGGTAGAAAGTTGAAAGATTACTGGCCGACATTATGCATCCTCAGACGTGACGTTGAAATCCCCACAAGAGACCCCGACAGAAGATCCCTTGCGTTTCACAAAATTCGACAATTCCAAGCGTCGGCAGGTCACGAATGCGCCTGCCCTGCCTTCAATTGCTGTGTTCCGGGCCGGCTCCAAGGTTCGGTCCAACACAATGGCCGGAGTCACCGCGAGAGCTGCCGGGACTCATCATGAGCGGATTAGCTTTCGAGAAACTGACGAGTTTGCGAAGAGTTCACAAAGGGGTAGCCGCAGTCATGTTCTTCAGAGCTGCGGGAAATCCTCAATGTTCATTTCTTGCCCAGCTCAGGCTTCCCGCCAACGCTATCCTGTTGTGGGATGTCAGAAGAATAAGAAGCATCCGGTCGTCCGTCGCGAACGACCGTAGTGGAGGAGCCGCGAAACAAGATCAGCACTGATTCCTTTGGCGTTGCCGCTATGTGAGTCTGCGCCTGCGCCTGCGCCACCAAGCCGTTAAAGGTCTGCTCCACGAGTGCGACGAAGCGCGGTGGACCGGAAACGAAGACGAGGCCATTGCCTGGCACGGGTTTGACCACATAGCGCTCGTCGGAGATATCAAGCTTGTCGAGAGCCCCCTTGAACGCATCGAAGCGAATCGACGTCATCAAAAGCATTCGAGTTTGCGATTCTTGTGCAGCAGACACATAGAGCACAAGGCCGTCATAGTACCATTGTAGACCGTAAAGGTTCGTCAAGCGGTCGAGGAACGCGCGCGGTGGCAAATCAGGCATACGTCCGCGAATTCGCCCCTTCACCGCAGGACTGATGTTGACCCTGATATTCAGGTTGTTGCCGAATTCCTGCAACGCTGCAGCGAGCTCCTGATCCAGAACCGTGTATCTATAGGGTGTCGCCGGAAGGGACAGCGGGACTGCATGCGCCGGGTGAATCCCGGTGGACAGAAAAAACCCGGCACAAAGAAGTCTCAAAACATGCAGGGTGACGGGTTGGATAAGCGTTCTCGGCATGTCGCACTGATAAACCAAACGCTGAAATCATCACAAGTGACTAAATTGCCGAAGAGATTTTAGATTGTCGAAATGACGCCGCCGTTAGTCAGCTTGTTGTCAGCTTGCCCCCCTAGGAGTGTTGCGCCGACACCGGGTGATGAATGGGCGGGGCTCGCCCGGTCAGAGAGAGCAACCGAGTCCTTACATGATGATGCCTGTCACGTCGATCTCTGCCACTCTAACGGCTGGCCTCCCCAGGGTCGGATCACCGTCGATTGTCGAGCAGGCCCAGTTTGAGCGCGCCTTAGGGCATGCAGCCGACTCGCTGAAAAACGATGCCGCCGCGGGGCCAGCGAGTGCGGCGCCAGTTGCTGCGGCGATGGATGTTCAGCGCGCGGCTGCGCCGACGAGCGGCATGGGCGATCGCGTGTTGCAGACGATTTCCTCCCTATATCCACACAACACTGTTTCCTTCCCCGCGCTCGACCATGACATAGCCCTTTCGAAGGGCGCTCTACCGGGACCGGCGCAGAAGCTTCCCGTTCCAGGTGAGGCGGGAACCGGAATCTCGGGCATTCCCCAACAAGGGCAAGACTTCGAAACGATGATGGCTGGTCTTCGGGATGTTTACAACGGCGTCACCCAGGTGGCGCTTATCTCCAAAGGCGTCAGCGGCGTCACATCATCCGTGAATAAACTTTTGAAGGAAGGCTGAACCGCGCGCATGATTGGCTTGGCCGAGGGCGAAATCATGCGTGGCCTGTCAGGGTGGCGGTCGGTTAGACTTGTCATGCTGCCAGTTCTCGTCGCCCTCACTGCTTGCAAAGCCGACCTCTACACGCAATTGCAAGAGCGTGAGGCAAATGAAATGCTCGCACTTCTTGAAGACAACGGGGTCGCCGCGATCCGGGTGGTCGCCAAGGATGGAACCAGCACGATCCAGGTTGACGAAAAGCTGCTCGCCTTCTCAATCAACCTTCTGAACGCCAAGGGGCTGCCGCGCCAATCCTTCAAGAACCTCGGTGAGATATTCCAAGGATCAGGCCTGATTGCCTCGCCGACCGAAGAGCGTGCCCGTTACGTGTATGCCCTGAGCGAAGAGTTGTCGCGGACGATCAGCGATATCGATGGCGTTTTTTCTGTACGTGTTCACGTCGTGCTGCCGCATAACGACCTTGTGCGAGCCGGTGCCACGCCATCCTCGGCCTCGGTGTTTATCAGGCACGACGCAAAAACAAATGTCGCGGCTCTGCTGCCAAAGATAAAGATGCTT
This sequence comes from Mesorhizobium sp. M7A.F.Ca.MR.362.00.0.0, assembly GCF_004023175.1. Classification (NCBI taxonomy): domain Bacteria; kingdom Pseudomonadati; phylum Pseudomonadota; class Alphaproteobacteria; order Hyphomicrobiales; family Phyllobacteriaceae; genus Mesorhizobium; species Mesorhizobium sp. M7A.F.Ca.MR.362.00.0.0. The sequence continues at coordinate 36,949 of NZ_RZTF01000015.1, read as the reverse complement.
GTAGCCGACAGCATCGAAGGCCTGTCCTACGATAAGGTGGAAGTGGTTTTGGTGCCGGTAGAACGTTCCGCACACGAGCAACGGCCCGATCCGACTGCTGTTTTGCCACAAGCATCACTACCTCTTCCTGCGCCACTTCTGGCGACCGTAACAGGTTTTGCCGCAGCCGTATTCGCCGTGGCCTGTTATCTCTTGATCGGCGTTGTTACGCGTCGGCGCAAGCAATCAACCGGCGTTTCCAAGGTCGAGGGGCGCCGGGATGCTTCTGCTGTCGAGGCCATTCGCAAAAGAATGCCTGCAATTGGACGTGGGTGACATCTCATTGCCAATGCCTATACAGACCGCCCGACCTGATGGTCCGCACTTTCCGGGCGCGAGCGAGCTTGCGGCTTCGGCCCATCCAACCCGTCTTGCGGCGCGTCTTGATCCAGCGTTATCGGCCGAAACGTTAGTGAAGTTGCAGAAGTGTTCCAGACTGCATCCAAGGCTGGCAGAATTGCTGGGCAACGATGACGTGGATCTGAACCACATCGGCTGCAGGCCGGACCTTCTACGCGGGCATGATCCATATCGAGCGACCCTTCTTGCTGGTAGTATCTGGCATGCCCGTTCGCTGGTCGCGTTTGTCTCTCAGCCTGAGCTTGCCATCCTTGTTAAACGCATCGGCGTGGATGCACACGCATTCGGAATCCGACACCTGCTGCATGCTGTTGACAAAAGACTGATCTCGGACCCAGAAAAACTCGCTCAGCAAATCGAATACGATGGACACGCATGTCTTGGAGCTTGGCTCCAGGACAGTTCAGCGACCGAGCGTAACCGCGTGCTTCTTCGATTGCCCGAGGGGACTGCCGCGGAGACTCCAGCACATGAGCATTGGACCGCCGCCGGCCAATTGCTTTCACTTGTAGTAGCTCATTTTGAGACAGAGACCCCGGTGAAATGACAGTCGAACTTTCCGAGGGGCCAATAGCGCCGCAGATGCGTCCAGTCGGACCACTGATACCCGCGAGCGAGCTCGAAACCTGGCACAGCGCCGCGCAAGCCCTTGCCGCGGCAGAACGGCATCGGCAGCGCGTTCGAAACTGGGCACGCGCGGTTTACCAGCGGGCGTGGGCGCGCGGCCACATGGAGGGCTCGAATGCAGGCACCGAGGAGATGGCAGGGTTGATTGCGGAGACAATCTCCGAAATCGCGCGACGAAAGGCGGCTCTGGAGCAGGAATTGCCGCAGCTCGTGATGGAAATATTGAGCGATCTTATCGGCGCTTTCGATCCGGGCGAGCTATTGGTGAGGGCTGTTCGTCACGCCATAGAGTGTCAATACAGCGGCGCCGACGTTTGCCTTCATGTTTCTCCCATGCAAGTCGACATGCTTGCACGAGAGTTTGCTCGATGCGACGGCCAGGATGGTCGACCAAGGGTGCGGATCGAGCCCGACCCGACATTGTCGCCGCAACGCTGCGTGCTGTGGAGCGAGTACGGCAATGTTGACCTTGGACTTGACGCCCAGATGCGCGCGCTGCGCCTTGGTTTCGGGACGCTCTGTGAGAAAGGCGAGCTATGAGAAAGCCCGTCCCAGAACATAACGCTGACGCCCACACTCGAGCTCTCGTTCCAGCAATCTCGTCTTTGAGGGCTGCGGCCAAGCGAATTGACACGCGTGCGGTGCGCGGTCGGATCACGCGGGCTATCGGCACACTGGTTCATGCCGTCTTGCCAGACACTCGTATTGGGGAACTTTGCCTCCTAGAGGACCCGCGAACCGGGCTGTCGCTCGAGGCCGAGGTGATCGGCCTGTCGGGTGATGGTGTATTGCTGACACCGATCGGGGACTTGGTGGGCCTATCCAGCCGCGCAGAGGTCGTGGCCACTGGCCGAATGCGTGAGGTGCCCGTCGGCGGCGATTTGCTCGGTCGCGTGATCGACAGTCGTTGCCGCCCATTGGACGGCAAAGGCGAAATCAAGACCGTCGAAACTCGGCCCCTGCATGGCAGAGCCCCCAATCCGATGACGAGGCGCATGATTGAGCGGCCATTCCCGCTTGGGGTCCGTGTCCTCGATGGTCTGCTGACGTGCGGCGAGGGCCAGCGGATCGGGATTTATGGCGAGCCAGGTGGTGGCAAGTCGACGCTGTTGTCACAGATCGTAAAGGGTGCCGCCGCTGACGTCGTCATAGTGGCGCTCATAGGCGAACGTGGACGGGAAGTTCGTGAATTCATCGAAAGGAATCTTGGTGAAGAGGGCCTTCTCCGTACGGTCGTCGTGGTTGAAACATCCGACCGCTCGGCGGTAGAGCGTGCGCAATGCGCTCCAATGGCGACTGCGCTCGCGGAATATTTCCGCGATCAAGGCCTACGCGTTGCTCTCATGCTGGATTCGCTGACGCGCTTCTGCCGCGCTATGCGCGAAATAGGCCTTGCTGCGGGTGAGCCGCCGACGCGACGGGGCTTTCCTCCTTCCGTTTTTGGCATGCTGCCAGGCCTGCTCGAGCGCGCCGGCATGGGTGAGCGGGGCTCAATCACGGCCTTCTATACGGTGCTTGTAGAGGGTGATGGCACGGGTGATCCAATCGCCGAGGAATCGCGTGGTATTCTCGATGGCCATGTCATCCTCTCACGCGCTATTGCGGCGCGATCGCATTTCCCCGCTATTGATGTGCTGCAGAGTCGCAGCCGCGTCATGGATGCAGTCGTTTCGGGGACACATCGCAAGGCAGCATCCATTTTCCGCGAGCTCCTGTCGCGCTATGCCGAGACCGAGTTCTTGATCAATGTTGGCGAATACAAGCCAGGTGGAGATCCCCTGACTGACCGGGCTGTCGCGTCAATCGACGAACTGAGGGAGTTTCTGCGCCAGAGCGAAGATGACGCGTCAGATTTCGAGGAGACGGTCGCATGGATGTCGCGTCTGACCGCGTAAACTGGATTCAGTCTTCGAGTATACGGCTTCTGAAGGAAATGCAAGAGCGTCGTGCCCTTGGCGAGCTGTCCAAGAAGGAAGCCCAGCGCGATGTGGCCGCCTCAGCCGTACAAAATGCCTCTAGGGAGCTTGCAATGATACAGCAACATTGTTCAAGAAAAGAAGCAGCGCTCTATCAGCATCTGATGTCACTCGACAACTTGTCTAGCGCAGCGCTCGACCGTCACCGCCTTCACACTGAACAACTTGCCGCTGAGATCAATTCCAGACGGCAGATGCTTGATGATACCCAAATCGCTCAAGAGGAGGCTGAGATGGCGGCGTCCAGGACGAGGGAGCTATGGGTCATATGTTCGGCGGCAAGGGACAAATGGCAACAAATCGAGGACGACGTGCGGCGCGCCGTCGAGACTCATTCGGAGGCCGCAGCCGAGATCGAGGCCGACGATGAGATACTGCTGAAATATGCGAGGGGGTCGCTTGCCTAAATGCCGCGCAACCGGATCCGACGGTCGCAAGAGGTCGTCCGAATGACACGACCGTGCAGTCTTTGATAGGCGCTGCGGTCACACCCGCCATGTTCGAACCAGTTCTGAAACTGTCCCACACGGTTGTCTCGTGGCTCAATGATACAGCAGCGCCGCGCACGCCGTTTCAAAGCCGGATCAACGAGGTGCCGCTATCGGTGCGAACGGCAGGGCTTGTCTGGCAGCAGGAACCTGCTGCCATTCCGATGCTTGACTGCGTCTGGAGAGTGGGAGCCGAAACGGTCATCTTGTCACTGTCGCGCCCGCTCGTAGAGGAGTTCATCACGACAGTGCAGAACGGCTTGGCCTTCCCTTCCGAGCCAACTGCTTCGCTAATTCTCGAACTCGCTCTGGAGCCGCTTGTCACTCGACTGGAGGAGACGACGCGTCTGAACGTGCAACTCGTGCGGGTATGCGAAGCCACGATGCTGGCTCCTCATCTTGAACTCGACATCATTTTCGGCGCGGTCAAGGGCAAGGGCCGTCTATTCCTGTTCACGCCACTTGACGGCTTAGTACCGCCTGCGTTTCGCGCGCTAGGCGAACTGCTTGCCCAGTTGCCGCGGCAGCTGGGCGGGCTGCCTCCAGAGCTCCCGCTCATTGTTGCAGGAGAGGTCGGCACGCTTCGCCTTCCTGCGGCGCTTCTTCGAAGCGCATGTGTCGGTGATGCATTGTTGCCCGATATTGCGCCGTTCGGCCGCGGCCAGATCACCCTAGCTGTCGGCCAGTTGTGCGCCGAGGCGGATCTTGACGGCGATGAATTAATCTTGCGGGGGCCTTTCCGCCCGCGACCGTGTCCTTTGGAGAGTGCGCATATGACACAACCCGGATCGCAACTGGAGCTTACTAAGGATCTCGACGATGTCGAGATCGTGCTTGTCTTTGAATGCGGCCGCTGGCCTATTTCTCTTGGGGAATTAAGAAGTGCCGGCGAAGGGCATATTTTTGAACTTGGATGGCCGATCGACGGCCCGGTCGACATAGTGGCCAATGGTCAGCGTATCGGGCGTGGCGACATTGTCCGCATCGGAGAAGAGCTGGGCATCAGGCTCCGTGGCGGGTTTGCATGCAATGAGTGAAGCTCAGCCGACAATCCTGGCGCTTCTTGCGGTTACCGCCGGACTCGGTCTGCTGGTTTTAGCAGTTGCCACGACAACGGCCTTTGTAAAGGTATCAATTGTTCTTTTCCTCGTCCGCAATGCGCTCGGGACCCAGACCATACCACCCAATGTGGTGCTGTACGCCGCGGCGATGATCCTCACTATGTTCGTTAGTGCGCCCGTTGCTGAGCAGACCTATGACCGCATGTCGGATCCCAAGCTCCACTATCAGACATTCGACGACTGGGTAAGCGCCGCTAAAGCCGGAAGTGAGCCCTTGCGCGAGCATCTCAAGAAATTCACAAATGAAGAGCAGCGGCGATTTTTCCTATCTTCGACAGAAAAGGTCTGGCCAGAGGAAATGCACGCTGCAGCCACGCCTGATGACTTTGCAATACTTGTACCATCTTTCTTGCTATCAGAATTGAAGCGCGGATTTGAGATAGGATTTCTACTTTATCTGCCTTTTATTGTTATAGATCTGATAGTGACAACTATCTTGATGGCAATGGGTATGTCGATGGTCTCACCAACTGTTATATCTGTCCCGTTCAAGATCTTCTTGTTTGTTGCCATTGATGGTTGGTCAAAATTGATGCATGGGCTTGTGCTGAGTTATACGTTACCGGGAGGCTGATCATCACTGAATCCAGCATCATTACTCTTATGAGCCAATCACTGGTGGTTTTCATGATCTGGATTCTACCGCCGCTCATTGCATCAGTGGTTGTCGGCCTCGTCATCGGCATCCTCCAGGCGGCGACGCAGATCCAGGATGAAAGCTTGCCGCTCACCGTGAAGCTTCTGGTCGTTGTCGCGGTGATTGGGCTGTTTGCTCCTGTGCTAAGCGCCCCGCTCATAGAGCTAGCCGATCAGATCTTCACCGAGTTTCCCGCAATGACACTTAGCTACTAGTCCGCCCCATGGACGCGCCATCGGCCGATATTCAAATTCTGATCCAGACGGCTTTCGAACTCGTCGTTGCGGCAGGTCTTGGGGCAGCCCGCGCGATGGGCATCATGCTGATCTTTCCCGTATTCACACGCTCGCAGATCAGTGGGCTGATCCGGGGCTGTTTGGCTGTTGGCTTCGCACTACCATGCCTGGCACACGTCAGCGGCGGATTGCCGGCGCTGGATCCTGATACGCGCCTGATCCAGCTAACCCTGCTCGGATTCAAGGAAGTTTTTGTCGGTGTACTCCTTGGCACTTTTCTTGGCATTCCGCTTTGGGGCCTTCAGGCTGCCGGGGAGCTTATCGACAACCAACGCGGCATCAGCAGCCCGACCGCTTCGGCCGATCCCGCGACGAACAGTCAGGCTTCCGCGATGGGCGTTTTTCTGGGGATCACTGCGATTGCCATATTCGTCGGATCAGGAGGCCTGGAAACTTTGATCAGTGTCCTGTACCGCAGCTACTTGATCTGGCCGGTGTATCAGTTTCACCCGACACTGAGCGGGCCAGGAGCAATGGAGTTGTTGGGGCTTCTCGACAGCATAATGCGCACGGCATTATTGGTTTCGGGGCCTGTCGTGTTCTTCCTGATACTGATTGATATATCGATGATGCTGCTGCGTCGCTTTGCCCCGCAATTTAAGGCGAGCCAACTGTCTCCGGCAATCAAGAACATTGTCTTTCCAGTTCTCATGGTCACCTACGCTGCCTATCTGGTGGAGAGCATGAAACTGGAGGTCACACGTGCCAACGGCGTGCTGGAGTGGTTCGACAAATTGCTGCCATGAGCGACACAAGTGAAGAGAAGACACACGCCGCCAGCCCGAAGAAGTTAAGTGAAGCGCGCAAAAAAGGACAGCTGCCACGTAGCTCCGATTTCGTCCGCGCGGTCGGGACTTGCGCTGGGCTCGGCTACCTTTGGCTAAGAGGCAGCGTGATCGAGGACAAATGCCGGGAAGCGCTCCTATTAGCCACCAAGTTGCAGAGCCTACCTTTCGATACCGCGGTGCCGCAGGCATTGGTTGTGCTCGTCCAACTCACAGTCGCGGCTGTTGGCCCGCTGCTTGGAACCCTTGTCGCCGCGGTGATTTTGGCCAGCCTGCTAGCCAATGGTGGATTTGTCTTCTCTCTGGAGCCGATGAAGCTCAGCTTTAAGAAAATTGACCCCTTTGAAGGGCTGAAGCGCTTGGGGTCTGCTCGTTCCATGGTCGAAGTCTGCAAGACCATGTTCAAGGTATTGGTTCTCAGCGCAACCTTTTCCATTGTCCTTCTCGGGATGTGGAAGACAATGGTCCCTCTGCCGATCTGCGGCATGGGCTGTGTTGGCCTCATCTTTATGGAGACAAAATTGCTGATGGGAATTGGCGCCGGCGCACTGCTGGTCGGCGGACTGATCGATCTTCTGCTCCAGCGCGCGTTGTATCTGCGCGAAATGCGCATGACCAATACCGAAGTGACGCGCGAGTCGAAGGATCAGCAAGGAGCGCCAGAGTTGAAAGGTGAACAGCGTCGCATCCGCGAGGAGGCGGCCGACGAGCCTGCGCTTGGCGTGCATCGCGCCACGCTGGTCTTAACAGGAAGGGCGGTCCTGATCGGTCTGCGTTACGTTCGCGGTGAAACCGGGGTGCCGTTCTTAGTTTGCCGTGCCGAAGGTGAGCGCGTTTCACATGTGTTGAGCGAGGCGCGGGCACTACGCCTGACGATCGTCCATGACCATGTCTTAGCGCGTCAGCTGATAGGCACTACAAAACTCGGCCACGCGGTTCCTATGCAATATTTCCAGCCTGTCGCGAAAGCATTCTTTGCCGCAGGCTTGGCCTAGTCATGGAAGTCCACGACTGCCCAGTTCAAAACTGACCTGGCTCCATGCTAGTGGCAAATGTCGGCTGGCCATCCGTGCCCCAGTGTCTCTGTCAGGCCAACCGCGCAACCGCGGGCCTGGGGCAATCACTCCCCTCGGATCTGCCACCCAGCAACTACGGCAAGTCCTCCGGGCATGACCTTGCAGCCTCTGCTGGCCGGTGCGTGGCGCAGTCCGAGGTTTTGAGGCCGGCAGTGCGGATTTGATTGGTGCAGCCGTTGGAATGCCCTCGTCAGCTAGTCGTCAACTAAGCGCCCTATGTTGAACAGCCGTGCTAACTTGAGCTCGGTTGCGAAACATAGGAGTACGAATCGTCATGTATGGTCGAATTGGTGGCTCATCCGATAGTTACCGCGCGCATAATGCCGGCGAGCAATCGGATGCAGGAAGCGAAGGGTTCGCGGACACATTTGCCCGAATGCACTTATCCGGATCGGAAGGTAGCGGCGCCTCATCATCGGCGGCTCCCCAAGCATACTCCCTCAATTCCCGACCTCCTGTGGTGGAGATCAACAGGACTTCCTTCAGGAGACAGGTGAGGCAATTTCATGGTGATGAAATCACGCACATCGCCGACAATCCTCAAGAGTATTCGGAGTTCGTATCGTCACGAGCCAGGCGCACCGCGGACGTTGCTCAGCAATATGGCATCCGTCGAGATACGGAGCACGCGCGATATTTCAGTTACCAATTGGGAGACCGGAGTGCCGGACTGCTGAGAATGGAAGGCGGATTCAGCATGAACGAGTTCGAATCGGAAAGTTGGCGGGAACAATTTCCTGGTCGAACTGAGGTCACTTCCATAGTGGATCTTCAAGTCGCCCATCCGCTCGTCGAAAATGCGGGCGATATTCTGCTGGAGCATCAACTTCGGATAGACGGCGACCGACCGTTGCTGAATTGGCGTGCGGCTAATCCGGAAGCACAAGCGCGCGCGCAGACGATGGGGTTTGTTGAAGTGGATCATGGCGACCTGGTGCTTGACCCTACGCAGCATCCCGACAAATGGACGAAGAACAGTGCCGGTGAGTGGCAGCGTGCAGGCAAACCTCCACTCTATCTCCACAAAACCGAGGATAGCGACAGCAGCGATAGCGGGTCCGACGACGATTTCATGTGATTTGTCGACCCGCCGCCGAGCCTTGCAACTGGTGACGGTTGCAAGGCTGTTGGCAGTGAATGCTAATTGTCCGGCGACAGCCCCGCCTTAGCGCCAGCGCCGCCGAGCAATCCAGCCCATCTCCCAGACAATAAACTGCGGATGCGCATCGTGGGTGCTTGCGAGCGGATTGTATTCGGGCCGGAACTCCGCCTCTTGGAACCGAGCTCTCCCGAATCCAATTTTCTCCACCACACCGTTGGGTCGTTGCGATGCGCCGATCCCGATCGGATCGGCTATGCCTGCTCCGCGCTCGCAGGAAGACCTTCCGCCTCGATCTTGGCGGCGCGATCTCGGCGATAAGTTGGATGGGAGGCAAGATACGCCGCCACGTCAACAGCCGGTAACGCGACATCGCAAATCGGCCCTGACGGTAGCCGATCGACTCCAATCGCCGGACCGCAACTCGCGCAGCGGCATTCGCGGTTTGGCCAGGAGAAATGCTCGCTGACTCACAGCGTGGCCGGCCGCATTCTGAGTGCCCTGTCATGCAGCCTGCGCCGACGGGAGCTCGGCACGCGAATGGCGTGGTTGGCGGCCAAGCCCTGAGGTCAACAAGGACTTACAGAAAGCGGGGGTGAGTTTGCCGCGATGAATTATGACCTTCTCGCGACCGGACCTAGCATCGGCTTCCTCTCGCTCTCGATTGTAGCCGCGCTGTTCGTTGGATTTAACGTGGCAAGCGGTGAATTCGGAATCAGCCAGCCCTTCCAAGTTTCTGGCCATGACGGGGCGACTCGTGTGGATGTGCACCCACATCGGGCTCGGCATCGCACCATTGACCAGCATCTTGGGCTGCAGCTTCATCTCAAACAGCTTTCCTGGCTCGCCACGCAGCGCGACCGGTGCCTCCGGCGGCATCAATTCGTCGGCATTGCACAAATGTTCCAGGTATTTTTGCGCCGGAAATGCGTAGGTCTTCATGCAATCAGTCGTAATGCCGGCTTTTCCTTCATTCAATGCGTTGGCCTGTCCCAGCACCATGTTCAGCAACCCTTTGAGCTGGTCTGTGCGTTCGTGCACTTTGGGTAGCTGGGTGGAGGTGAGTAGCAGGCGTACATTACGCCCCTGCAACCCGGCGAGACAGGTTTGCATCTCAATGGCCTGGGCTCGCAGGTACTGGGCCACATCGTCCACGACCTTACCGGCCTCCTCAGGCTTCATCTGGCGCACTTGGGAGACGACGCTTTGCTGACCGGCCAGATCGAACTGCAAAAGTTCGTCCAATCGTTTGAGCCGCTCCGTCAATACCTCCATTGACAACGCGGCGCCCCCGATTGTCGAGCCTGCCCCCGACGAACTCGCAGCCACCTCTTGCGCTCTCACCTGTGTACTCGCAACTTGATCCGAGCGCGCGAGAACCTTGGCTGCTGGCACTGTGCCGGCGTTCGCAGCGACTGGTGTTGATGGCTGCCCGGCGGCAGAAGTCCCGGCGCGAGCTGCCGACTTATGCTTTGACTTCCCTTTCCTTCGCGCTGTAGTGCCTTCTGACACTGCAGCCGTACCAGCAGTGTCAGCCGGTATCGCAGCGCCTGCCCTGGCCGGCATCGCAGCGCCCGCCTGGGCCTGTGGCGCCATGATGGCTGACGGCGGAGACTGCAGGTTCAACAAGTGCATGGCATCGTGCGCAGTGATCCATGCATCGTCCACGATCCGTTCGAACAGTTTCAATGGGAGGCCGGCATCTGGGTAGGTATGGCTTAGCTTGGTATGCACCTCGTGCAACGCCAATCCAAAATCCGAAAGCCGCTCCATGATTTTTTCTACAACCGCGCAATCATGAGCGTTGAGTGTTTTGCCATCATCCATTATGCCCTTCGCCAAAGAGAGGGCGCGAAGAGCTTCTTGAGCGGCGCTTGCCATCAGCTGCACCACTCCATTTCGACCGACGAGGAGTTCCTTCAAATCTGGCTCGAACCTGCTCGCCCGCAGTTCAATCTTGGCCCGCGCAAGACCGATCCGCTCACGGACCAGCCAGATCCTGACACTCAGTACCGAGCCGGCACGCAGCCGCAGTGCGCACCGCTCGGCTTCCCGCATCACGGGCGTTCCACTGGATAGGCTAGCGGTGGCAGCGCAGGCGGATCGCTGCCGTTCGGAGCGCCATGCCTTTTTTTCCCACCACTTAATTGCCGCCGTATGGTGGTTCTCCACATTTAAAATCAACAGCTCCTGCCGGTCCGCCTGGGAGTAGGAGTAGAGTTTATCGACCATACCTGCCGCTTTCTTGGTCTTTTTGTCCAATTTCGTGATCGTCGACAGGCCAAGTTTGTCTACTTCATTCGCGGCGTCGCACACGATCTGGCAACATCTACGCACCTTGTCGTCTGGCATAATTGTCTGCGCCTCAGCCGCAGGCAGGCTAGCGCGGTACTCCAGAATTGCTGAGGCTGCATCGACGACCCCACTGATCAGCTCCACCGCCTCCTCGGGGACGTCGGTTTTCCTGGCCGCAGCCTCGCAATCAGTCAGTTGTTGAACAAGACTGTTCATTCTGAGCTGTGTCGGACTGATATCTTCATTTGACGATGAGCTGGTGCCTTCCACCTGCGCGGTTGATAGTTGGCTACCGACCGGCGCCATGGCTTCGCCCTCAGACATGGAGGGAGAACCGCGCCGCCTTGCGGCTGCGCCACGTGGCGCTACGGTTCCGCGTGGTGGCGCAGCGGCTCCACGTGGCGGTGTGTTCAGGATTTGATCTTCGCCAATCGAGGCGCCTGGCAGACTTTCGCGGGCATCGCCTGGACCGCGCGCAACTGGAAGGGAGGAGGGCCTCCTATCGGCGTCCCCAGAGCGCATCTGCTCCACAACGGAATCGAATGACTGTCCACCTTCTCCCGCAGCAAGACTTGATTGCGAAAGGGAACTGCTCGCCCGCCCCGCGCGGCTGGCTCCAGTTTCAGCCTGCGATTTCCGTGGTCGGCCAATGCCCTTCATATTGCGTCTCCGTAGTAGGCGAGAATGTGCTGCTATTGTGCTGGCGGCTGACGAGACCAGCGGCATCTTTCGGTTAACGTCACGGTCAGCCAGACCCGCGACGGCGTAATGTTCCCGCCAAAGTGCTTCTCAGTAGCAGGCCAAGATTGGCCCGAGCTCACAGGACTTTCGCAACGTTGCCATCGATGTCCTGAGATTATCAGCGCTTCAGTCCGCCGATTTCCAGGAACAGCGAATGAAATCAGACCAACTCGGCTAGCTCCCCTTCCTAGACACGTGCCTGACGATTTTATTGATGCGTCACTCCTCTCGTTCGCCACCGACAAAGTCACACATTTGCTTCAGAGAAGCGTGTGCGTTGCGTATCACGCGGACCATTTCGATCTATAGTTACAAAAAGTGTCGAGACGGGACCTTTGGATCCGAAGGTCAGGCACGGCCGGCCTAGATAGACCGCTTGGCTGACGATTAGCTGACGATGGGAGTTCTCACGAACAGGGCAAGAAAATCCGACCGCTTCAAGCTTTCGATATGGTGAGAAGAGGATCCGCACCGGCCTCCCAAAGCCGGCAGACCATCCCATGTTCGTACGGTCGCCGACCTTCTCGAAGCCAATGAGCTCACCGCGCCGGGCCGTGATGTGCAGGCGAGAGAATGGTGATGCAAAGACCGAGTTCCTGCTCGTTGCGTGCGCCCGTGGAGCCAGCAAGAATACGGTCATTGCGGTCATGCAGCACGTGGACCGTGTCTCCTGTTCGACACCACAGCATCGAGGATGCAAACGAGCTGCTGCGGCTGCCATTCGGTCGCGGCATGCGTGGACGGCGGGATTGGCCGAACAGCCGAGATCGTGGTCGACTGTTCGATGCGAGAGCAACATCCTGCAGAGCATACGTTTTTGCGCTGGCCGGTTTTTGTCAAAAGCCGTCAGGTTCTCGAAAGCTCCCGCCCTTAGCTTGATCGAGGCTAACCTTTAACACGTCGCCGCCAATGGCAAATGCCGGAGTACCTGATGATAGCAGCAATTGGGAGTGGAGTTGGCAACCTCGGGACTTCCTTGATCCGAAAGGGCCATGGGGATTCGAAATCCGAGCATTCTGGTGATGGCAAGCCGGCTGATGGCAATGATGGCAAGCCAGCTGGTGGGAATGATGGCAAGGCAGCTGGCGGGAACGATCGGGCGGATAACCGGACCGTTTCAAATGATCAACTTCAAGACAACTCACAGTCTGCAGCACAAAGTGAAGCCTTCCAAAGTATCCTGCGATCGTTCGCGTTCCAATTCGCGAACGATGCGATGGCTGAGGCCGATGAAGCTTTGGATGACACAGAAGATGCCTGACGCGGGAAATCCGGCGTGAGGTCATACAGGCCGTTATTGACGGCACAACTCCAACAGAAAAAGGAATGATCATGGCTGCAGTTGATAATAATAAAAAATCAGGCAATACCAATACCAGTAGCGCCGGCAATACCGATAAAACTAACAGTGGCACTCCCGGCAATACAAGCGGAGCTGATGCTACTGCTTTTCAGGCGCAAGTGCAGGAACTAACCAATGTTAGCTTGGAGGCGACGAAAAGGAGTGTCCAGTTGCGCACTCTAACGACCAATCTCCAGACCATCAAGAAGGCCGCCGACGAACGCGTTTCGTAATGTCGGAAGCGGGTTTTAGACTGCCCCCTAGCGCGTCTCCTTATTGACGCGACGTAGTCCCGAAATGAGCCGCATGGCAATTGCCATGCGGCTTCTATCCTGTTTGAGAGATGCTCTGTGGATGACGCCGTTTCCCTCCGTTTCGAAGTGCGTTCGGGGCACTATTGCGGTCTGACCGGCAAGACGGATCTTCAAAAGTGTTTAATCGGCAGCGGCTTCGATGCCGATTTGGTCTTTGTCGAGCAGGGACTGGCACCGCATCACCTTCGTGTAACTCTTCTTGGCAAGTCGATCGAACTGGAGGCGCTTGCACCCGGACTCAGTATCGAGGGCAACCGGAATATCGCCGCAGGCCAGTCCGTTGTTGTGCCCCTTCCTGTCGTCCTGCTCGTAGGCGAGATGTCCATTGCTTTGTCCGTGCAGGATGCAGAGCCGCCTGGTTCGACCGGCATACCGCGCCTACCGATCGGTGTGCTCGCCATGGTCATAATCAGCTCACTCGGGATCGGCGCGCTTTCAGGCACGATCTCCTATCTTGGCAATGCAAGTGGATCGAGCCCCAATTCACTTCGGGCTGAAGTCGCGTCCAGAACGATCAGTCACCGCGCTGACAATGAACTTACGGAGGCAGCGGCCCAAGAGCTGCAGGAGGAAGTCGATCGAGCGGGTCTTCTCGACGTCAAGATTGGGTCGGCAAAGGGTGTTGTGACCGCCGAAGGCACCGTCACGTCTGAATCGGTCATCAGTTGGCAGAAGCTTCAGCAATCGTTCGATCGTCGCACCAAGGGTACTCTAACACTGGTGAACGGAGTGCTCATCAAAGAGGAGAAGGCGCCATCCGCAATCGCGGTCGAAGCTGTGTGGCATGGGGTCCAACCATATATTGTCATCGACAGCGAGAAGTATTTTGTCGGCGCCATTTTGGCTGATGGATGGGTGGTCGAACGTATTGAGGACAGCCGTGTGCTGCTGAGCAGGAATGGCCGCATTGCTGCTCTCCAATATTGAAAGCTCGCAGGCCCCATCAAGCAGCACTCTATGGCCAGCCAAACATCCTGTCGCGCTCGGTGCTGACAAGCTGGCTGCGTTGGAAACATTTGCTGCCCAGCCATTTCGCGCCTGCTTGTGGCTCTCATGCAGGGTCACGCGCTGGCCAAGGCTGAGGCGCCTTCGGAGTTCGAAAGCCACGTTTCATGGCGTAACAGCAGAGTAAGTCTCAACCGATTGCAAAGGTGTCTCGATGGCCAACGTCCTGCGTGACTTCATCAAGCGTGCGCCGGCCAGCCCGGATTTAATGGTTGCGTTGATGCTGCTTCTGGCTGTCGCGATGATGGTCATGCCTATCCCGGTCGTGGTGGTCGACGCCCTGATAGGATTCAATATGGGGTTGGCCATACTGCTGATGATGGTTGCCCTGTATGTCAGTACTCCACTTGATTTTTCCTCTTTGCCCGGCGTTATTTTGATTTCCACTGTATTCCGTCTCGCGCTCACGGTCGCAACGACGCGACTGATCCTGGCCGAGGGGGAGGCCGGCAGCATTATTCATACTTTTGGCGATTTCGTCATTTCAGGCAATATCGTGGTGGGTTTCGTCATATTTCTGGTCGTCACCATGGTGCAATTCATGGTCCTCGCGAAGGGTGCCGAACGGGTGGCAGAAGTGGCGGCGCGTTTCACGCTGGATGCTCTGCCGGGCAAGCAAATGGCGGTCGACGCAGAGCTACGCAACGGCCACATCGATGCCAACGAATCCCGCCGGCGGCGCGCCGAATTGGAGAAGGAAAGCCAACTCTATGGCGCGATGGACGGCGCGATGAAATTTGTGAAGGGCGATTCCATCGCCGGGCTGGTGGTTATCTGCATCAACATGCTGGGTGGAATTTCGATCGGCCTGCTCTCCAAGGGCATGTCCTTCGGCGAGGTACTGCATCACTACACTCTGCTGACGATAGGCGATGCATTGATATCGCAGATTCCGGCCCTTCTGCTCTCCATTACTGCGGCGACCATCGTCACCCGTGTGACTGGGACGGCGAGGATCAACCTCGGTACAGAAATGGTCAGTCAGCTCACGGCCAGCACTCGAGCCTTGCGACTGGCGGCCGGCGTCCTGGTTGTAATGGGGTTCGTTCCTGGGTTTCCCCTCCCCGTCTTTCTGATGCTGGCCGCAGTGTTCGCTGCGGTAAGCATTGTCAAGGCTGATGTGCTGGGCGCCGGCACTGCCGATGCGAAAGGTGGAACTGCAGCGGAGCCTAAGCAAGCCGCGCCTGCGAAGGAATTCCCGATCGCATTTTTTCTAGCGCCAGATCTTATGCAGGCGGTCGATCAAGCCGAATTGCAAAAACATATTGGGCGCGTTTCGCTCCTGGTCACAGCCGATCTGGGCATTATCGTTCCTCGCATCCCTGTCTTGGTTGACGAGCAGCTGCCTGAATCGCAATTCCGAATTGATGTCGAGGGCGTGCCAGTCGAACAGGACGCCTTAGATCCAAACCAGATGGCGCTCCGAGCCGATGTAGCGCACGTCGACTCGAGCGGTGTCCCCCTTAGACGTGAGCCGAAAACGGACAGACTCCCGGTTGAACATACCCCTGCAAAGGCCCTTACGGGCGCCGGCACGGAGCATAGGGCTCCCGGCGAACTCCTCGCCTTGCGCGTCCATGCAGCGTTGACCCGCTACGCACCGCGATTGGTGGGCATCCAAGAGACCCGACATTTCCTGGGCCGAATGGAGCAGGAATATTCTGAGCTTGTGAAAGAGGTGCTACGCACGACGCCGATTCCTCGGATTGCCGATGTTCTGCGCCGCCTCCTGGAGGAAGGTATCCCAATCCGCCACACCCGTCTCGTGTTGGAGGCATTGGCCGAATGGAGCGAGCGTGAGCAGAACGTTGCCCTGCTGACGGAATATGTCCGTTCTGGTTTGAAGCGACAGATCTGCCACCGCCATGCCAACACGGAGGGCATCGTGTCCGCCCTGGTCGTCGAGCGCGAGAGCGAGGATGTGATGCGTGGCGCGGTTCGAGATTCGGATGCAGGCCCCTATCTCGCACTGGAGGATCGGCAAAGCGAAGCGATGCTATCACAGATACGTCAGGTCCTTTCGAACGCAGAACCGGGTCAAACCCGCCCTATTCTGTTGACGTCGATGGATGTCCGACGTTTCGTCCGCGGCTTTCTGACGCGAAACGGGGTTGATCTCGCCGTGCTGTCTTATCAAGACCTCGCCTCCGACTTTACAATTCGCCCCGCAGGATCCGTCACACTCCCGCACGGATCGAACAGCGGATTGTTAGAGTAGTCCCACCTTTCCTAACTGAACGCCACGCGCCTCCCCGATAACTGAGAGATAACATGAATAGTAATACAGTTTCTCCATCGCCTATGTTTCTGCGCCGGAACTCACTTCTTTTTGCCGTACTCGCCATTCTGCCTTTGGGCGGTTGCGCCAGCTGGCAAAAGCCGGCTCTTTCCGTGCAGGAGACATCTTCCCCCGAGTTGCTCAGCGCCGATCAAATCGATCCGGCTATGCGCGAACGCATTTTGCGCGAAGTTGGTCAGGATGTTCAAGAGCGGGCTTTGCGGGATGAGGTGAAGCAGCACCCGGACAATGTTGATGCGGCGATACGACTTACAAATGCCTTGGTGGGCCAGAAGCGCCCGCACGAAGCGGTTGAGGTGCTCGACAGCGTCTTGGTTGCAGCCCCAGGAAACGTACGTGCATTGAATGCGAAGGGCGTGATTTTGGACATTGAGGGGCGGCATGACGCGGCACAGGCCCTGTATCGGCGAGCTCTCGAAAACGAGCCAGGCAATCAGATGGTGCAGCATAACTTCAATCTGTCGCTTGCCTTTAACGGCAAGTCCGAACAACCAAGGTTAGCACGATCGCAATAGGTGGGCACAGTGCATGCGCAGCCTGTTCCCCGGCTCGAACACGCGCTCGGCTCCCATCATAGATGGCCCCCTGAAGAGAGCCATATCTATGCAAAACAGTTGCTCCAGATCTGGCCGGCAGAGATCGGCAGGAGAGCCGGATGACATCACGCGGCCACCCGCAAGGCCACCCGCCTCGCTTCGTTGCCAGAGCGCCCTCTCCCTCGCCGGTCACCGTCTCGCAATGCGGCGACCTGGCTTAAGGCGGTCGACCGAGCGCCCGATGCAGTAGCCATGAATACGTAACGCAGCGATGGACCCGCCGGATCGTGTCGCGCTTGTGCTGGCCGTCCCTGCCATTACAGCACGGTGATTGTAGCTGGATCATATTCTAGAGGCATCGATGGTGTGGATGCCTTCGATCCAAACAATCGATTTGTTGAATTCGTCCGCCTGAGGAAATTAGCTGCGGCGATCCGACTTCCGACGCCTGCAGGCGCAAAACCAACAGCGTGAGCGCTGCGGGTCCGGAGGCAGGCTGCAAAGTGCAATCACCAGCGCTGATAAGCGGCAAGTGAAGAATGTATCGCTCGGGCAACTCCTGTGTTGTGCACGGTTGCCCCGCGAGGTGAACTGTAGCAGCTTGGCAGCTCAGCGTTCACGAAAGGAGAAAAGATTTGGGGCCAAGCAAAGACCGGCTTTTTTGATTGTCTTGCTGTATCGCTATGGTGGGGCGGGCGCGACCGCTCCCATAATTCAATACGCTGCCTTTAGCGATGGACGATGACGGGATGCGTCGCCGAGACTTCAATGGTGGAGGAGCAGCGCACCCGTCGATCCATTTGCTTTCAGCGGCAACCGCCACTATGAAGCGACACTTCGCCCAACTGTGTTTCAAGCTGCCCGGAGAAGTTTATGACAGAAGAACCCCACAAGACCGACATCCTCATCGAGCTCACTGCCGATGTTGTATCAGCCTACGTCTCCAACAACCCCGTCCCGGCGGGGGAGCTTCCTGCCCTGATCGCCCAAGTGCACGGGGCTCTAAACGGCACGGCTGGACTCATACCGGCAGAAGAGCCTGTGCCTGTAAAAAAACCTGCTGTCCCGATCAAAAAGTCGATCGAACCGGACTACATCATTAGCCTTGAAGACGGCAAGAAATTCAAATCGCTAAAGCGCCATCTGGCGACGCACTATGGTCTGACCCCAGACGAATATCGCGCCAAATGGGGTCTGCCGTCGGATTATCCCATGGTGGCGCCGAATTACGCCGCTGCGCGCTCCGCCTTGGCCAAGACCATGGGACTCGGCCGCAAACCGAAAGAGCCGGAAGCCCCAGCCACGGCGCCGGCGAAACGGACCCGCAAGAAGGTCGCAGCCTAAATCCGTATCAACAGTCGTTCGGACGCGCAGCAGCCGTTGGCCCAATCTGCGCGGAATCAAAGGGCGGGGATGAGCCCCGCCTTTCCCGTCCAAGAGCCTCATTTCCAGAGTAATTCATGATGGCTCCAGCAATCCCTGCCGCGGCATTAACTTGCATGCTCCGGCCCGGGTTTCGAGCCGTCAATGCGTTCCGGCGATGACGAACCTTGCCAAGGCTTTCCCGGACCGTTAGCCAGCCTTGCTGAGGCTGCCTGCAGAGGACTTTCCCGTGCGGCGATCCTGTTCCACCTCGTAGTTGATCTTCTGGCCCTCATTAAGGGTCGACAGGCCCGCTCGTTCAACAGCGGAAATGTGGACAAAGACATCCTGACCGCCGTTGTCAGGCTGAATAAAACCAAAACCCTTCGTGCTGTTGAACCACTTCACCGTTCCAGTCGCCATATCCATTCCTTTGTAATAAGTCGCAACTTAGGCAGGCCATTCACGCCAGCCTGATTTGTACACGAGACTTTAGGCGCATCAAAATCGGAAAATTGCAAGGCCCACTCGATCGCCTGATCTCCAGCAGCAACTGCAACATATGCGAGGCGCGTGCCAGACGAGGCGTATGCCAGACGTTTCGTCGTGCGCTGTCGCTCGAACGTTGACAGAAACAATGACACACCTTGCAAACTCGGCACATCTTGTGGACGTGCTCGGGTCGCTTCTCGACTGCGATACCCGCTCCTGACCGGGTATCGTCGGCCAAAATGAGAGTTTTTGTCATGTGCCGCCAGACCGAAAGATCAGGCGCGCAGCGACCTGCACATTCAAACCGGAACCCGCGAACCTCGATTAGCTTCTGCCTGCTCCGAAGGGCGGTAGCCTGCTCTGAGGCGGGCCACTGTCGGGTTGAAAACCAACTGTCGGGTTCGGAACCCCAGATTGTCGGCAAGGTACGCGCCGCCCACTGGTTGGCCAAAGGGGCACTGGCTCCTGATCCTGCCGCCATGCTCGCCCGATCTCAACCCGATCAAGACAGGTCTGCTCAAAACTCAAGGCGCGGCTGCGGAAGAAGGCGGCCAAAACTTTCGACGCTCTCTGCGGAACTCTCGGCGATATCTGCCAGCTGTAGGAGCCAAATCAAAAACCATTAATTGCGACAGGTGATTTTATGACATTCATTGCGAAGAGGCCAGAATGAACAGCGGAAGAGAGTAGCAGCTCTCTGGTCGCGGCGAGGTGGATCGTCGACACGATCGGCACCTGGCCCGTGCGGGGATCGCACCGCAGCCAGCACCAGAGCCAGACCTTGACCGCTTGCCTTGCTCAGGCGCCACAACAACGAGTGGCTGGAAGCAGATCCACGTGAACTCAGCGATATCGATCAGACGATGCTTACCCTCATGAAAGCCGATCCCGACGCTGTCCAGCGCCGCGAAATCCTGACCAGCATATGGCGCATCGGATGCCACCGCCTGCACACTCACCATCGACATGCCGGAACTCGGAACCAAAGGCCGCAAGCCTCGCCGGCCTCGGCAAAATGGAGCGGCCGCGCCTTCATCCGGGGCGGCCGGGCCAATGTTCGCCAGGCCCTCTACATGCCCGGCCCTTCGCCCTGCGCTTCAACCCCGACCTCAAGGCAAAATACCAGGCGCTAAAGGCGGCAGGCAAACCCGCAAAGGTCATCATCTTGTTGCGAAAGCTCCTCATCCTAGCAAACGCTCTCCTCAAGGCGCAGCGAAAATGGCCCCTAAAACCCTTGACCGAAACGGATACCTTAGCCTTTCAGGTGAGGCGGGCCGAGATAGACCAACCGCGGGTTTAACTTCGCGAGTTTAAGCTGATTATGCCGATGCAACTCTAGCGCCTGCGCGACCGTTTTAGCTTCCATCAACAAGGCGGCAGGCTGGGAGGAAGTACCCTCCCCTGCCGCGAACAAGCTTTGGACAAAGCCCCACCTTGTCCGTAATGTGATCGGGAGGCCGGGGCGCGGCGGTGCTCAGCGGATGTGACGCGCGAGATCTGCGACCCTACCCATCAGCACTTCCATCGGTCCTCGCTGGAAGATGCGCAGCCAAAGCACCGCAAAAGTGCTGATAACCACAACGAAGCCAAAGAGCGTGGACAGGCTCTCGTCTTTGAAAATGTTTATCTTCATAAGATAGGCTATTCCCGCAATGTGCAGCACATAGGCCGTCAAAGACATCGAGCCGACTGCGATTATTGGCCAGACCAGCTTTCGCAGACGCGGGAGCGCATCCACAGCGAGCATGCAAGCCGCCAAGATGATCATTGCGCAACCGGTGCTGCCCACGATCGAAAGCGTCGTTTCGCTATGAGGTGCGGCTATCCATGACGACTTGACTATAAATGACGACTTGGAAGGCTCAAAAGCGCCGTCAACGTCAGACCACCACAAGGAGGTTTCAGTCAAAGCGCGGGAACTCAGCGCGAGCAAGGATCCCCCATGGCCCAACACGGCCAGCGCGACCCCCGCCAGACCAAGGCGCCAATGCGCTGCTAGCGTATTAAGATTAAGGCGCGCGATGGCCATGCCAGCGATGAGGAAAGGAACCCAGGTCACCGCGGGATAGTAGCCGTTGACCATGAGGTTGAAGACCGGGTCGAGGAGGTTGGGGGCAACCGACAGAAGGGAGGAACGGACTTGCGGGAGAACTAATGCCGTAGCGGCAGCGATCAAGCCCAGCTGATATGCGCTGAGCCGATGGAGCGGCAATACCAACAAGAAGCAAATTCCGTAGTATTCTAGGATGACTTCGACCTGGGTACCGAGGCAGCCCAGGATTGAGCCAAGCGCGAGCAAAACAAGGGCACGAATTGCGACTCTGGCGATGGCCTGTCTACCGGCTATCCCCGACTTCGGCGCCTTGCGACCTGTAATCAGGAGGATTGAAAAACCGGCCAATACGGCAAACAGGGCCGACGGCCGCCCATGGGTTAGTTCCATCAGAAACCCGACTAGTCCTCCTTCGCCGGGGTCGGGACCGAGATGGGCGGCATACATCCCGAAGACAGCCAGGCCCCGAGCGAGGTCGATGCCGACCAGCCGATCTACTACCGACCCATTCCTAGCGTCGGCAACCGGTGCCTTCATTACCATGGTAGATTCCCTTGTTGGGTGTGTGGATCGCGGGAGCCGCGATAGGAGAGCCGGTCGGCTGCTGCCGTCGCCTCGTGAAAGGGTTCAAAACATCGCGCCATCTGGCGCATCGAGCCGGCGACAGAGCTGTTCAGCCATTAGCCTGGGGTAAGAACAACAGATCGGCTCACAAAGCCTGTGTCACGGACCTGAAAAGTGGTGTCGCGGAACCGTCGTTTTTTGCATGATGGCTAAGCCGAGAGATCCACTGCACCGACGAGAGACTCAGCGACGTTAGATATCCGATCAGTACGCCGCGGCTCCGCCGGTGACGATCACCCCGGGTGTCAAGGCCAGGGCGTAAACCTGCCATAATCTGTGGTAGTGCGCCCGCGACCAATCCGTTCGACAAAGCTCGGCGCATGGTCGAGCCAATCATATTCTTCCATGTGGCTGTTGCCTGAAAAACCGAAGACGCCGTTCGCTGGTCCAGCTCCAGACCTCGGCCTGCGTCGGTCATTAGAACCGGCGCGCCTGTTTCCCAAATCAATTTGCTGATGCAGCCGCCGGGGGTCACATTGAGCAAAAGTGCCGAGTTCAGGACGGGTTTCATAGGGGCTCTTCGTTTGGCTTTGTTAACGACCCCTTTCTTGCAAGTTGTAGCTGACAGCAGCCTGAAAGCTCCCCAAATAATTCGCTGCCGCCGGTTCAGCCTATTGTCAGCTTCGACCAATAAGATGGGAGCCTTGCCCTCATACCGGAGCTCGGCAGCATGATGCGAATACTGCTCACTGAAGACGATAAGGACCTTGGAAGTGCTATGCACGATCATTTGGTGGCTGGTGGCCACGCGGTCGACTGGGCCAAGAACCTGTC
>NZ_RZTF01000015.1:0-14508 GCF_004023175.1 Mesorhizobium sp. M7A.F.Ca.MR.362.00.0.0 | reverse complement strand
TGCACGATCATTTGGTGGCTGGTGGCCACGCGGTGGACTGGGCCAAGAACCTGTCCGAAGCGCGCGATTATGCAGCTGTGGTCGGCTACGACCTTATTTTGCTCGACGTTCACCTGCCGGACGGCAATGGGATCGACTATCTGCGGGAGCTGATCAAGGAACTTGAATCGGCACCGGTCATCATTCTGACAGCCTGCGATCGGATTTCGCATCGCATCGAGGGCTTCAACGCTGGAGCCGACGACTATTTGGTCAAGCCGTTCGATCTGGGGGAACTCTCAGCGCGTATCCATGCAGTGGCACGTCGCCATGGGCATTTTCCGGAGCCGCAATTTTCGGTTGGGACGCTTTCCATACAGGCAGCCGAGCGACGCCTCTTCCGCGACGGGCAGGAGGTCTACCTGACTTGACGCGGATGGGCGGTGCTCGACTACCGTCTGCCCCAGCCCTGCACGGTCGTTTCAAAAGGGAAGATCGTGGACGCGCTTTTCGGCAGACGGCGCTGATTCATACTCTAAAAGAAAATTCGGCTTCCAGTTGCCTTGGCCATGACTGCCCTTCCCGAGAGATGGGTGACAGTTCATTCCGGATAGATGGGTTACACTTTCGGCCCTTTGCAAGGAGAGCAAGGTGCCTTGGAAGGAGTGCAACGTCATGGAAGAGCGGCTGAAGTTCGTCGCCCGGCTGCTGGACGCGAGAAGATGGCGGTGCTTTGCCGGGAGTTCGATATCTCGCGCAAGACCGGCTACAAGATCCTCACGCGCTACAACGACAGCGGCCTGGAGGGGCTGACGGACCGATCGCGGCGGCCCTATCGCCACGCCAATCAGCTTCCGTTTCAAATCGAGAAGCTGATTGTGCGCCTCAAGCAAGACAAGCCGACATGGGGTGCGCCGAAGATACGCGAGCGGCTGGCCCGGCTGTATCCGGATGTGCACCGGCCCGCGATCTCGACCGTGCATGCCGTGCTCGACCGCCACGGCATGGTCGAGCGCCGCAAGCGCAGGCGCAACAGGGCGACGGGGACACCACTTTCAAACGGCTGTCGCCCTAACGATCTTTGGTGTGCCGACTACAAGGGCGAGTTCGGCAGAGAACACGGCCGGGACAGGGGATCACAAACACTTGACCGTTCCAGACCCCTGGCAGTGGCGCATACCGTTGGCTCTGTTCGTGGGCACCGAAAATAGGGCCTTCTTGGTCCTCGGCAGAGAATATGGCCCGGACGGGGGATAACAAACACTTGACCGTTCCAGACTCTGGCAGTGGCGCATCGATTGACCGTCGACTCTGTTCGCGAGCGCCGAAAATACGGACGACCCCTATGGTCAAAGTGCACTTCTGACCTGCTAGGCACTGTTCGATAACTGGAGGCACCCGCTACGGTGCCCTCGTATTTAAGACACCTGTCAGTTTCAAGCCTGGACATTGACGCGTGGCGCGGCTGCCATTCGTTGACCGCCACGTCGAATTGCCCGCCAACCAGTGTACAGCCGCCGGTGGTCACATTGAGCAAAAGTGCCGAGATCAGGAGGGGTTTCATAAGGCCTCTTCGTTTGGCTTTGTTAACGACCCCTTTCTTGCAATTGTAGCTGACAGCAGCCTGAAAGCCCCCAGATATTCGCTGGCGCCGGTTCAGCCTACTGTCAGCTTCGATCAATAAGGCAGGAGCCTTGCCCTCATACCGGAGCTCGGCAGCCTGATGCGAATACTGCTCATTGAAGACGACGACGACCTTAGAAGTGCTGTGCACGATCATTTGGTGGCTGGTGGCCACGCGGTCGACTGGGCCAAGAACCTGTCCGAAGCGCGCGGTCATGCAGCTGTGGCCGGCTACGACCTTATTTTGCTCGACGTTCACCTGCCGGACGGCAATGGCATCGACTATCTGCGGGAGCTGATCAAGGGGCTTAATACAACGCCGGTCATCATTCTGACAGCCCGCGATCGGATTTCGCATCGCATCGAGGGGCTCAACGCTGGCGCCGACGACTATTTGGTCAAGCCGTTCGATCTGGGGGAACTCTCGGCACGCATCCGTGCAGTGGCACGTCGCCAAGGGCATTTTCCGGAGCCGCAATTTTCGGTTGGGACGCTTTCCATACAGGCAGCCGAGCGACGCCTCTTCCGCGACGGGCAGGAGGTCCACCTGTCTGGACGCGAATGGGCGGTGCTCGACTGCCTTCTACGCCGGCCCGGTTCGGTCGTTTCAAAGGGGAGGATCGAGCACGCGCTTTATTCATTCAATTCGGAGTTCGAGAGCAACACAGTGGAGGTTTATGTCAGCCGGCTCCGCAAGAAGATCGGCGGGGATAGAATAGCAACCGTGCGTGGCTCCGGATACAGGCTCGTGGTCACATGACGAACTCGAACAGCATGACGAGAAAGCTGATATCGTGGTTAGGCGGGGCAACGCTCCTGGTTTGGATCGCCGCCCCAACCATTGCTGCGTTCATTTTTTGCAATAATGTAAACGAAAGTTCGGATGACTTGCTCCAGGCGAGCGCAGAGTACAGACAACCAGAGCTGATCAAGGTCTTGAATGGAAAACACGTTGATCAATACAATAACCACTTGCCAACTTATGAAAAGTACTGGACCTATCGTGAGCAGGTTATTAATAAGTACGGGGTAGTGCTTATTTCTGAACCGGAAGAGGGTCAGCAGCCCTTCCCTGATGCTCCCCTGAGTAACGGCTTTTGGCGAAACGCTGATTACCGCGTCTACACAGAGGAGATCCAAGACGGCGTGTATCATCAGTTGGCCGAACCGCTTGATGGCCGCCGTACCACAATCGCGAAGGGCGCACTTTTTGTCTTCCTTCCGACACTCGTGCTCCTGCCCTTTAGCTTAGCTGTTTGGTGGATCGTGATCCGGCGCTCGCTGCGGCCAATCGAGGTACTGCGACAGCAGATCGGATCGCGCGACGGCGGCAATCTGTCACCAATGGACTTGGGCGATTTCCCGGCAGAGTTGGCTCCAATCGCGGCATCCGTCAATCGGCTTCTCGATCGTCTGCGGGCGGCTCTCGAGGCCGAACGCGAGTTCGCCGCAAACAGTGCGCATGAACTGCGCACGCCGATCGCAGGTTCAATCGCTCAGATGCAGAGATTAGTGGCCGAGCTTCCCAATGGGTCGGCCAAAATGCGTGCGCGCGGCATCGAGCAAGCGCTGTCGAGCCTTGGCCGCCTTGTCGAAAAAGTGCTTCAGCTCGCTCAAGCCGAATCGGGGGTTGGCATGGCGGATCACGCGATCGATCTTGTCCGATCGGTTCGGCTGGAAATCGACGACCTGAGGAAAAAGCCGCAATATGCCGGACGCCTGCATCTTAACGTCGACGGCTGCCCCACTTTGATGCGCAAAGTGGATGTCGATGCGTTTGGGATCCTCCTTCGTAACCTGATCGAGAATGCGCTGATACATGGACTGCCCACTGTTCCGACAACAGTTTCCGTCCAAACTGATGGAACCATCGCTATTGCAAACGCCGGACCGGTGGTGCCCCTCCCCGACCTCGAAGGGCTTACAAAGCGATTTAGTCGTGGTGCTACTCCTGCTGCGGGCTCAGGCCTTGGTCTACATATCGCTAACATGGTTATCCAGCGGATCGGTGGCAGTCTAGAGCTTGCGTCGCCCGCCCGCGGTCGCAATGATGGTTTCGAGGCGATCATACGAATTCCTCAATGACACCGGTGAATTCGACGACAGTTGGACACAGGGCGGATTGCTGGCAAGGCTGCTGACATGGCGAACTGTACGGCAGTATGTATACGGCGTAGAAATCGTACTTCACACAACGCATTTCGGCCGCGGCAATCAATGCCGCTATCATCGTCTGAGCAGTTCGATCGAAGCGACACGACATGATCGGCAAAATCGAAGGCTCCGCCTCACCGCTCGCTCGATTTCGCCCGGGGAGAAAAAAGGCCATCCGAGAAAGTGCAAGCCGCCGCGCAAAGGCGACGTGTCCAATTGTCTGGGTGCCCCTGTGCGCCGGCCCGATCGGGTTGGCGCAGGTCCAGTAAGGACCCGGACCAACCATTCCATTTAGACGACCGGCAGGTTTTAATCGACGTCCGGATCGCCGTCCCAAAATGCCCCAAGTATACGGCTAGAAAGGCTGCCAACGATCGAGCTTTGGTCGGAGGCGTGCTTGTCAGCGTCTTGGGTGCTTGACCGGCCTTTGCAATGGCCATCGCCATCGCAAGTATCGTGCGTGGCCAGTGAGACCGCAATTTCATCAGCCTGGAGCCGACCGTATCGGTGCTTTTTTCTGATTTAGGGATTTTTCGTTTTCCTCTTGGATCATCACGGGTTTGGAGAGGATCTGGTGTTAAGTGCCATTCGGAGCGCCGGCGAACCGCCCGAAATTAATGTGGTCGAGTCATGAAGCCTCCCGAATGCGTTAAACGAGACCCTTTATGGCGGCCCTGGCTGACAACAGTCTGAAAGCTGCAAGCGGCATGCGAAAATGGGGCGATCCTGAATGACGACAGATGCTATCAACATGAAAGAGGCTCGCCCTGAAAGCTGAGCACGCTTTATGCTCAGGCTGCTGACAAGGCCAAAGCAGCGTAAGTGCGTAGTGAAATCCAAGGTCCACATGGGTCGTCGCTCTTCCCGTGCGCCTGGGAAGGCGCCGGCCCGGCCAAGCTTTCCCAGATCGTCCGCATGATGCTTCGCTGAGCGTCAATGGACGTTGGCGCGAGACCAAGGCGTCGTGCGTTGCAATCCGGACGGTCCAGGGTATCAGGAGTTTCACGGCCTCGGCCCGCTTGGCTGGCCACAGTTGAAGCTCCAACGTACCGGCTGGCACCGGGAAATTGGGCTCTGCGCTGCCTCAACGCTGATGGCACGGTCAATGCTTGCCTACCGATGGGGCCGCCCATGCCGTGATGCTGTCGGTCGACGTTCGCAAACCAGACCCTCGCGAGACCCAGCGAAGGGGCTCGCCGGTACGACGAGGGACCTTACCTCTTTATGCGCGGCATCATTATCGAGGATGACATGTTGCCTTACACGTCGTCCCTCGCGCTCGGGTCTTTGTGGGGCGGATGAAGTCCTGATCGCGGTGGCACTGCTGCATGTTTGCGTAAGACCCATCCAGTCACGATCGCGCTGTCCTTCGATGTCGCGGTGCTGATAGGCGGGCAGATCGGTGTGCGCGGCGCCCGCCAAAGGATCGTCGTCACGCCGGAGGAGGCGAGCGTCATAGCCGGCGCGCCGGCGAAAGGCGCTTTCTGTCGGATGCCCGACAATGTCGGATATCGCAAGTATCAAGGTTGGATCAAACCTTGCGAATCGGGGCTTTCTTACTTGGCACGGGGCATGCTCAGGTATCCGCAAACACCCAATGGATAACGAGCAGAATTCCCATGGCCTCACCATGCCAACGTTCCCCGGACGCATCCAAAGATGAGGCCCGCGTCAGGCCCGGTAACACGCTGACGGCTCATCTGGCTCGGCGTCGCGTGCCGATCCACTTTCTCCCAATAGGCGTCGGGAGACATAGAGCCTTCAAAATGAGGAACAAATCACTTTGCCAGGAACCCAGCCCATAATCCCACTCTCCCTATCAGAATTACCAAGCAAGCCCCGCACTCACGGGCTTCGCAGGACGTCCGTTGCGACCGAGTTGGGCGGCGCGAGGACGGCTCCGATCCCCGTCGCATGGGAGGACGGCAAGGCGACGGATTTCGTGCTCGACAACGGCATGGAGGTGGTCGTCATTCCCAACCACCGGGCGCCGATCGTCACCCACATGGTGTGGTACAAGATCGGCAGCGCCGACGAGCCGCCGGGCAAATCCGGCATTGCCCATTTTTTCGAGCATCTGATGTTCAAGGCGACGACCAACCATGCGGCCGGCGAATTCGACCGCGCAGTGTTCGAGATCGGCGGCTCGCAAAATGCCTTCACCTCCTCCGACTACACCGCCTTCTACCAGACAGTGGCGCCGTCGGCGCTCGAGCTGATGATGAGCTTCGAGGCCGACCGAATGCGAAACCTCATCCTCACCGACGATGTCGTCAAGACCGAGCGCGACGTGGTCATCGAGGAGCGCCGCTCAAGCACCGACACCAACCCGCAGGACGTGCTCCATGAGGAGATCGATGCGACGCTGTGGCAGAACCAGCCCTATCGCATCCCGATCATCGGCTGGATGCAGGAGATCGAGCAGCTGAACCGCGTCGACGCCACCGCCTTCTATGAAAAATACTACTGGCCCAACAACTCCGTGCTGATCGTGGCCGGCGATGTCGAGCCGGAAACGGTGAAGGTGCTGGCCGAGAAGACCTATGGCAAGGTGGCGCGCGGGCCCGACCTGCCGCCGCGCATCCGGCCGGTTGAGCCCGAGCGGAACACCAGGCGCACCGTCACGCTCTCCGACGCCCGCGTCAGCGTGCCCAGTTTTTCGACGCAGTGGGTGGTGCCGTCTTACCATACCGCCAAGCCGGGCGAGGCCGAAGCGCTCGACCTGCTGTCCGAAATCCTCGGCGGCGGTAACCGCAGCCGGCTTTACCAGGCGCTCGCTGTCCAGCAAGGTATCGCTTCCAGCGCCTGCGCCTATTTCCAGGGCACCATGCTCGACGACACCAGGTTCGCCATCTATGGCGCGCCGCGCGGCGATGCCAAGCTGGCCGATCTCGAAGCGGCGGCCGCTGCCGAAGTCGCTCGCATTGCCAAGGATGGTGTCAGCAGCGAGGAACTGGGCAAGGCCAAGGAGCGCTTTGTGCGCGATATGATCTTTGCCGAAGACGACCAGGACGACCTCGCCTGCATCTACGGCTCGACGCTGGCCACCGGCGGCACCGTGAAAGATGTCGAGGAACGGCCGTCTCGCATCCGCAGGGTTACCGCCGCGCAAATCAAAGCAGTTGCCGCCCGCTATCTCGCGTTCGACCGTTCGACCACGGGCTATCTCTTGCCCAAGACGGAGAATCAAGAGATGACGCTCGGCGCTCAGCCCCATGCTGCGATGAACATCCAGGAGGTGAAGTCCGAAAAGGGCATCATCGCCTGGCTGGTGGAGGACCACACAGTGGAAATCGTCAACATCGGCTTTGCCTTCAACGGCGGCACCACGCAGGACCCGGTCGGGAAGGAGGGGATGGCCAAACTGATGGCCGGCCTGTTCATCGAAGGCGCTGGCCATTACGACAGCGATGCCTTCCAGGTGAAGCTCGACGATGCCGGCGCCGAAATGAGTTTGGACGCGCAAAGCGACGACATCTACGGATCGGTGTGCATGCTTTCCAAAAAGCAGGACGCCGCGTTCGGCCTGCTTCGGCTCGCGCTGAACGCGCCGCGCTTCGACCAGGGGCCGATCGATCGCGTCCGCGCCGAGATTGTCTCCGGCATCGTCGGCAGCGAGCGAGACCCTGGCGCAATCGCTCAGCGCAAATGGCTGCGCGCGATCTACGGCGCGCATCCTTGTTCAAGGCCGGGAGAAGGCACAAAAGAGAGCCTCGCCGGCATCACGCCGTCCGACCTCCTCGCCTTCCACCAGGCCATTTTCGCTCGCGACGGGCTCCATATTGCCGTGGTGGGTGACATTGACGCGAACACGTTGAGGGAAAGGCTTGACCAGCTGTTTGGTGATTTGCCTGAGCAACAAACCCTCGTCCCCGTCTACGATGTCGCGCCGAAACTCGGTCAACTGGTGGAGGAGAACTACGACCTGCCGCAGACTTCGCTAACGTTGGCCTGGCCTGGCGTGAAGCGTAGCGCGCCGAATTTCTACGCCGCCGTGCTGATGAACGACATCCTTGGCGGCTCATACTTGACTTCCCGCCTTTACGAGGAGGTACGCCAAAAACGCGGCCTTGCCTATCATGTCAGCTCTGAACTGACCCTTGACAAGCTTCTGGTTACGACAGAGACACGCTCGGATTGCGCCGCCCAAACGCTGAGCATCGTGCGAGAGGTGGTAAAGCAGATGGCGCAGCAAGGACCGACCGGGGCCGAGCTCAAGGCGGCGAAGAAGCACCTGATCGGCACCTATGCCATTGACCGTCTGGGCTCGACCAGCTCGATTGCAGACCGGCTCCTGGATTTGCAGATTCAAAATGCCGACGTCGACTACAACCAGCGTCGCGCCCGCAGCATCGGTCGGGTGACGCTCAAACAGGTCAAGGCGGCGGCCAAGAAGCTGCTTTCGGCCGAGCCCGCCATTTTGGTGGTCGGCCCGCCGCTGGGCGGCAAGGATAAGTAAAGAAACTCATCTCGCCTTCCTTCTTCCTTGGGGCTTCTCGTGGGAAGAGCGAATATGGAGGCCGGTGGGCCAAGCAGATCATGCAGACCCGCGGAGTCGTTTCGCGGGCCTTGCGCGGCATTGGCGGTCCAGGGGCCTCTCGCCGAAAAGGCGCTCCTCAGCATGCATGCCGCCTTTTGCAGAATACACTCGCACGCCACCAGCAGGCAGCGGGTGGATGAAGCAAACATCCGGCTGCTCAATCCATCAACTGATGAACCGCGGGCACTCAAACTAACGGAACTGTTGTCGTATGTTTGGTCTACCAACTGCTTTGCCGAGGCCCTAGGACGAACCCGCTGGTGCAGAATACACACCGACGGCCTGTCGACCTGGATGTTCGCTGCGTTGAGGAGGAATCCGGTATTGCCCCTGTGCCTGCCGATGATCCGCCGTCTGAAATCCCCGCACCTGTTTGGAGCCATCGACCGCCTGCCGGCACTCGGCAGACCGGTTGGCAATAAGACGTTCGAGGTCGTCAATCCGTCGACCGGCGAAGTTTTGGCAGAGCTTCCCGATATGGGCGTGGAGGAGACACGTGCTGCGGTAGACAAGGCCTATGTTGCGCAGTCGGGATGGGCCGCGTTGACTGCCCGAGAGCGTAGCGACGTTCTTTGGCGATGGCATCAGCTGATCATCGACCATGCAGGCGATCTCGCCGCGATTCTGACCGCGGAAATGGGCAAGCCGCTTGCCGAAGCCGTGTCAGAGGTATCGCATGCGGCGGCGTATCTGCAATGGTATGCCGAGGAGGCCAATCGCGTCTATGGCGAGACGATCTCGGCACCCTCGACAGACCGCCGAATGCTAGTGATCAAGCAGCCCATCGGCGTTGTTGGCACGATCACGCCATGGAATTTCCCGGCCTCCATGGTGGCGCGCAAGATCTCGCCGGCCTTGGCTGCGGGCTGCACGATCGTGCTCAAGCCCGCTGAACAGACGCCGCTCGTGGCTGGCGCAATGTTCGCCCTTGCCCATCAGGCCGGCTTTCCCGATGGCGTGGTCAACCTGATCTATGCGTCCGAAGGTGATCGCGTCGGCCGTGAACTCTGCACCAATTCCAAGATCCGCAAGATCAGCTTCACCGGTTCGACCGAGGTCGGGCGGCTGCTGATGCGTCAGTGCTCTGACCAGATCAAGAAGGTTAGCCTTGAGCTCGGCGGCAACGCACCTTTCATCATCTTCGATGATGCCGACATCGACGCTGCTGTTGACGGTGCGATCCAGGCGAAGTTTCGCAATGCCGGCCAGACCTGCGTTTCGGCGAACCGTATTTACGTCCAATCGAGCGTTCACGATGAGTTCGTCAAGAAATTCGTGGAGAAAGTCCGGCACTTGTCGGTTGGCGACGGATTCGGTGCCGGAGTAGACATCGGACCGCTCATCGACAGGCATGCTCTGGCCAAGATCGAGTCTCACATCGCAGATGCCATTGCGAAAGGCGGCACAATACGATGTGGGGGCCAACGTATCGGCAAGAATGGCACGTTTTTCGAACCCACGGTCCTCACCGAGATTTCCAGCGTCATGGCAGTCGCGCAAGAGGAGACATTCGGGCCGCTCGCGCCGATCATTCGCTTCAACGATGCGGATCAGGTCGTGCGCGAGGCCAATGACACGATCTACGGCCTCGCCGCATACTTCTATGCCTCAAACCTGAAGCGGGTCTGGCGTGTGGCAGAGGCTCTGGAATATGGCATGGTTGGCATCAACACGGGACGCATGTCCTCGGAGGCGGCACCGTTTGGCGGGATCAAACAATCCGGCATCGGGCGGGAGGGTTCCCGTCATGGCCTCGAGGACTATCTGGAAATGAAATATCTTTGCATGGGCGGGATTTGAAACCTGCTGCACTGTCTCTCCGCCCCACCGGGGGGCGGCCTGCGGCCAATGCCGCCACCTAATTGGAAGTTCCAAACGCCGTTGACCTGAAACACGGATGCCCGGCAGGAGACTGAGCTCGCTGCCGGGCCGGACATGCCTTGGGAGGGCATAAGTCAGCGCTCCTAGGGCCGATGGGCCACTCAGTTCGTGCGCCTTTTGCCGATTGCGTTGCATGTGCCGTGCCAAGCCAAAAAGCATTGATAAACCGCCGATGGATCAGCTTTTGCCCTGTTGCGCATTCTACATTGTGGGATATGCGACAATGCCCAAGCGGTTGAATCGTCGTGTTGCAGAACCCCAGACGGGTCATGACTGCTATTCTTAGGACAGTGCGCAGCAAGCCGCTACTCGCTGCACTCCAGGCACACCATTTCCATAATCAAGCGGTGGGTGCTATGTTGACCGAGCTGTCGACCAGGGAACGGTGTGAGGCCTCAGATCCCTCCATATTGTTGCACCCGCCGGTCCAACAGGACTGCAGGTCCGGCCTCAAAGGATCTTGGCTGCTATGGCGACATTGCGGTGCACGCCGCTTTCCGACCAATGATGTGCGTCCAGGTCGAGGCCGGCCCTAATGAACCACCGCCTTGGCACCCTCGCCCATCTCATTTCGGCATCGACAAGCTAGACCAGAGCGCACTTGCAAGGCGCCATGCAGTCCTGTCGGCGGGCGAACTGTTGGTGACGGGTACAGCTGCGAGCGAACGTTCATCCACCGACGCACAGCGCGGACTGTCGCTTTTCAAATTAGGAAATCTCTGTAGCCACCATTCATGAGCGCGCGGCCACGCGAGACGGCCCGACGGATGCGGTCGCGCAGATGATCGCGAGGATCCGCCCAGTCGGCATGGACGCGCCGTTGACCGATGAGAACTTCGGCGAGCTCGCGATGAGGTGCTCCGGCGAGCGAACCGTCGAGCGCACGAAGAACGAAGGACAAACGAACGCCGCGCTTTTCCGGCGCAAACAAGCGGGGGGGCAACTGTTGCCCTAGACTGAGAGCATTGAGGCACTCCAGTCCCCTCAGTCGATGCTTTAAAAGCACCGCGGGCCAGATGGCTTGCGTATGCAGGCAAACAGGGTGGAGGATATTCGCGCCCGAGACGGCGAGCTGCAGCGCGTGGTCCGCATTGCGAAGAAGAACATGCTGGCTCTTGTCGGGCGCCAGCAGGACGATTGCACGACAGGGCAATGCCGAGAGTTCGAACGGCGGTGTCGGCGACGAGGCAGGCAACCGTTCCGCAATGACCGGCAGCACATGGACGCACCAGAGCGGACACCAGAATACGACCGAAGCGCGGCCACAAGACTCCGCGAAACAGAACACCCCAGCGTGACAGGTCGCCGGCCGACGCGACCATATCGAGAAAGGATTGGAGAGACCAAGTATTGCAATGCTGGCGCGCAGCGGTCAGATCGCGCTGGAACGCTGGATTGCGGCGTAAGAACTCCCAAGCCCACTCCCGCAGCGTCAGGCCAGCGGTGTAGTCGTATGATCTTTCATCCCGCCAATCGGCCTGATCCGCGCCAGTCAGGAGATTCATGACTGACATCCCCTGCCCGCGCCTGCGTGCGTCGAAACATTATGCCACTTCGCAAAGCATCGGCGAAGGCAGCAGACGTCGAAGACCCCGTTTCGTTGAAGCGTCAGCCATCGCCACTGTCGGCGACAGAAGATGTGCCCAAATTGCCACCAGACCGTCGAACTGGCACAGCGACGGCCAGCGCGACCTGGAATTGATCCCGTAACGGTCATCGGCTCCTGCGTCGCGATCCAGACGTCCCTTGAAGGCGCAGTAGCGCGGCAGTGGATCGCACGCTGCTTGTCGGCAAGTTGTCGTAGCGGCGGCGCCATAGGCACGGTCATCGGAGGGTCTCCTGCGGCAAGTTTTCGCCATTGGAGGCCAATCTCCCCGCTAGGGCAGCCTGTGCAGTTGCACAGGTGAAGCGGATCAATCAGGGGGAGCCATGGCGGAAACTGGATGATGGCGGCTTGAGGAGAGCGGCGTATCGAGGCGGGTGATGAAGCCTGCCAGTACCTCTCAAGGAGAGTGATACGCCATGAACGAGACTATCAACACATTGTTCGCCTTCGTCAGCCCGACGAAATCGATGATACCCTGACGGATGTACTTCGCAGCGGCGCGCGCAAATTGCTTGCGCATGCGATCGAGTTGAAGCCGAGGCGTATGCCAAGGCGGTCGACTGCCTGACGAAAGATCAAATTTGCGTCGCTGGCGCTCTACGATTTCCCCGCCCAACACTGGGATCATCTGCGAACGTCCAATCCCATCGAAAGCGTCTTTGCAACCGTTCGCTATCGCACGGTGCGTACCAAGGGCTCGCTATCCTCGAAAACCGCCCAGCTGATGGTCTTCAAGCTGTTGGCCGCGGCCAGGAAGTGGCGACGATTGAAAGGACAAAATCAGTTGCCGAAACTCATCGCAGGTGCCAGGTTCCTGGACGGAATCCAGGTCATCGAAACGAAGCCGCAGAGCGCCGCTTGATCAGCCTCGTCACCCAAATTCCAGCATAGCTCCATCGGAACTGCCAGCCTTCCTTGCCGATCAGGCGCATATCAGCGCTGACGATACCGAGGACGGCGATGGCGGTCACCTCCAGGCCGCCGAGTAACGACCCTCAAAACACCGCACTGGTCGAGGCCAGCCTGAACCGGTATCTTGTGCCTGCCCTCGGGAGTCGCTCTATCCACCATGTGATCGACACCGACATTGCTAACATCACCAAGAAGATCGTCGCCGGGGGTCACCCGCAAGCGGCTAACACGGCCTTCTGGTGTATGCGGGCATTTTTCAACTGGTGTCGCAAACCGCCGCAACGGCTCATCCGCGGTTTCCCCGCGAGGGATTGGAAAATCCGGATCCGGCCCCGATCGTCAAGCGCAAGCGAGTGGTGAACGATGCCGAACTGGCGGCTATATGAACGGGCTGTGAGCCCGAACCGGGCGATATCGGCTATTCGTTCGGCTCCATCGTCAAGCTGCTCATTCTGACCGGACAGAGGCGTACGGAAGTTGCCGCGATGCGTTGGTCCTCAACCTTGAAGCCGGAACATGGAACTATCGGGTGACCGCACGAAGAACGAAGAGCCTACGCTTATTCCGCTGTCCACACTGGCGGTGTCGGTCCCCCAGACGGTACCGAAGACCAATGACACGTTTTTTTCCCTGCGAGGGGCAACGAAAGAAGCCACTTCTCAGGCTACGCGAAGGGCAAGAAGGCTCTAGACGGCAAGGTCAATACTGACGGGGTGGCTTTGGAGAACTGGACCCTTCACGATCTGCGCAGGACGCTCGCGACAAATCTCGGCAGGCGGCAGGTATTGCCACACGTCATCGAGCACATACTGAATCACAAGGCGGCGTCCTTGACAGACATTGGCGAAATCTACAATCTCTATAGCAACGTCAAGGAGAAGCGCGAGGTGTTGCAGATGTGGTCAAATCACATCGAATGGCTGATCAAGCAGGCTGCGGATGACGCTCTGGCGGCGTAGCTGCTGGCATGGGCGGAAGATGCGGCGCAACAATCGTCAGAGCCTCATCGAATTGGAGATCATGCTTGACCAGCAAATGCGCGGCCAATGCTTCGATGGCCGACCAGTGATCGAGTACTAGCCGGGCCGTGCGATCTTCGATCCGCCTCCAACGGGGGCGGCGCGGCATCAGGAACCGCAACTCACCATAGATTCGCTTGGCATCCGCGTAGTCGCTGCTCCCCTCATTCCCATCGGACGCATTCATCGCCATATCGCGCGGGTCCAGATAGCCTTCGAATGCGGATTCTGCAAAAGGACCTGCCAGACACGCAACTATCACTTGGATCGCTTCATCGCGTTGGAAATGTCGATCCATATCGTTCTCGAAAATCGGCTTTCGCTCCGAGGTGAATCCTTGCGCTGAATAGAAAACCGTGCCTTCGACAAAACCACCGCACTCTCCGTCACCGGCGTCGGGGTA
The DNA here is from genome assembly GCF_004023175.1 of Mesorhizobium sp. M7A.F.Ca.MR.362.00.0.0. NCBI lineage: Bacteria > Pseudomonadati > Pseudomonadota > Alphaproteobacteria > Hyphomicrobiales > Phyllobacteriaceae > Mesorhizobium > Mesorhizobium sp. M7A.F.Ca.MR.362.00.0.0. The sequence goes on along the minus strand of NZ_RZTF01000015.1, from coordinate 391 downwards.
AATACTAACACTTGAGAAAGCAGGGAGTTCACGGTCGTCGTCGAACATCTGACGGTGCAAAACGATGGCGGCCACCGCGGGCCCGGCTTCGTGATGCGCCACAAGCGGCAGATATTGGGAGGCTACATTCATGCGGTGCGGCTCTCAGGTCTAGTTTCCATCCAAGCCCTGATATCGGATTCAAGCCATGCGACTCGGCCGGGGGAGATGCGACGCCGCTTAGGGAACAGGCCTGCCTTCAGAGTCGCGCGGTCGCGCTCGAACTGCGTTCCACTGAAGTGCTTCAGGGTCTTTGCCGACTGGCCGGCGGCCCAGGCAAGTGCCCGCTCGCCTTCCACATCTTCAAGCCAGACATAGGGATCGTCGTCGGGAGCATCCAGCGTTGGACGGA
>NZ_RZTF01000159.1:0-13527 GCF_004023175.1 Mesorhizobium sp. M7A.F.Ca.MR.362.00.0.0 | reverse complement strand
TCCCGAGATATCCCAACCCAGGATGAAGGGCGGCTCGCCGAGCAAGGGGTAGTAGCCGGCACGGACGGCGCCGTCGACCGGATTGATGCCTGCGGCCTTGACGTGAACCAGCACTTCGCCGGCCTCTGGCGTGGGATCCGGCCGATCAGCGATGACAAGGACGTCGGGTCCGCCGACGGAATTCTGGATAACGGCACGCATTGAGATGTCTCCTGCTCGGTTGATGCCACTATCATTTGGATAGTAATATTCCCTTGTCCAGTATGTACCTTTCTGATATATACGCACCTTATGGATAGTGAAGATGATTGCGGTTTCGGCTATGATGCGTTCCGGCGGACGTGTCCTTCGCACACCGTGCTGGAGATGCTGGCCAGCAAATGGGTCTACCTAGTGGTTTGCGCGCTGCGCAAAGGCCGGCTGCGCAATGGTGAGCTCGCCCGCAAGCTCGAAGGCATCACGCCGAAGATGCTGACGCAGACGCTGCGGGTGCTCGAGCGCGACGGCCTGGTGCGGCGCGAGATTTTCCCGGTCATTCCGCCGCGCGTCGAATATGAATTGACCGAGCTCGGCCAGAACCTGGCCGGGCTGCTTACCCAGATCAGGTCATGGGCGGAGCAGCATGCGCCGGATATCAAGGATGCCCGTGCAAGGGCAATTGCCGAGAGTGAAGGGGATTGGGCCGCGTAGGGCGGGTTCATTTTTCCCGCCGGAGCCGCAAGCCGCGACAATGCGCCAGCCTGATGGCGAGCGTTGGTGCGGCAAACCGCCAGGTCTTAGCCGATCATGGCGCTGCGGCCACCGACTTCGGCTTCGCGGATCTTCGTGTCGCGCGATTCCAGCATTTCCGCCTTGGAAAGCTCCGCTTCAGCTTCGCCGAGTAATGATTCGGCGGCGCTTCGCTGCTGGGCGAGGTCGCTTTGGGAATTCCTGAGGTTGTCGCGGCGCAGGCGAGCCGCCTTGGCGAAGGTCGGATAGGCGAAATGGTTGATATCGGTGATGCCGGCCTTCTTTTCCTCGGCGGTGATCTGAAGCTCCAGCTCGACGGCCATGCGTTCGAACTCGGCGATCATCATGTCGAGCTGCAGCAGCTGCCGCCGCTTCTCATTCACCTGAAACTGTTTCAGCCGAACGAGGTTTTCACGTGACTTCATGATTCGGTACTCCCGGAAACGCACACCCGCACTTATCGTCCAAACCACCTGGAAACGCCCAGGCCGCACCCGTGTCCACCGCCTTTCCCCGAACTATGGGAAACAAAACCCTAAAGTTTTTTGCCGGCGGTAACCATTCGTTTACGGGCATTGTTAATCATACGGGTCAGGACTTAAGGCCGGGTAAAAATTCCGGCCACCGATGCGGAAGCGACGTCGATGAGTCCCTGGAGTCGCTTAGTCCGGGTTTTTAATGTGTTGCATTAGGAATTTGGTTCTGAGATTCGTTATTAGATTCAAGAGGGTGTAGAAAGAGGTTAAAAAATCTGGTACCGTCATGGGCGGGAAATTAGGATTTGTTAACCATTCAATGGCAGCCTCTGCACAAGGCAACCACTGCTCCGGGTCCGGACGGGTCGTGAAATGGTCCGGCAGCAGAAAAGGGGAATGAAATGCGTGTTCTGCTGATAGAAGATGACAGTGCAACCGCACAAAGCATCGAACTGATGCTGAAATCGGAAAGTTTCAACGTCTACACGACCGATCTCGGGGAAGAGGGCGTCGATCTAGGCAAGCTCTACGACTACGATATCATTCTTCTCGATCTCAACCTGCCTGATATGTCGGGCTACGAGGTCTTGAGAACGCTTCGCCTTTCCAAGGTCAAGACACCTATTCTCATCCTCTCCGGCATGGCCGGCATCGAGGACAAGGTGCGCGGCCTCGGCTTCGGCGCGGACGACTACATGACCAAGCCGTTCCACAAGGATGAGCTGGTTGCCCGCATTCATGCCATCGTGCGGCGCTCCAAGGGCCACGCCCAGTCGGTCATCACCACCGGCGACCTGGTGGTCAACCTCGATGCCAAGACTGTCGAAGTCGGCGGCCAGCGCGTGCACCTGACCGGCAAGGAATACCAGATGCTGGAGTTGCTTTCGCTGCGCAAAGGCACCACGCTGACCAAGGAAATGTTCCTCAACCACCTCTATGGCGGCATGGACGAGCCTGAGTTGAAGATCATCGACGTCTTCATCTGCAAGCTGCGCAAAAAGCTCGACGCGGCATCGGGCGGTCAGAACTACATTGAAACGGTCTGGGGGCGCGGCTATGTGCTGCGCGAACCGGAAGACATTCGCGTCAGCGCCTGAGCGACGAATCGCTCGAATCTTGTCCATAAAAAAACCCGGCTTCGGCCGGGTTTTTGCATGACGGCTGGTAAGGGTCTGTTTTGGGCTGCTGAGCAGGAAACCGTCACGCACTTTTTCTGGAATTGCTCAAGGGTACCGAATCAGGTGCGCTCTTCAAGGTGCGAAAGCGCTCGAGCAGCTGCGGGCGGTTGAACGGCTTCAAGAGATAGCCCTGGGCGCCGGCTCGCTTGGCCCGCATGATCGAAGCAATATCGAGCTCGACCAGGGAAATCAGGATCTGCGGCCTTATCGGGCTCTCCATGGCGCGGACGCGACGGATGAGATCGACCGCCGGTACGTCAGGCAAGGCGCCATCGACGACGATGATGTCGGGCATGTCGGCGGCGCACATCTCCAGCGCGTCAAGTCCGCTGGCGGCCTCGATGACAATCATTTCGGAGCCGCCCAGGATGCGTTTTGCAACCTTCCTGATGACGCTTGAATCGTCGACGAACATGCAGCGTTTCATTTCCGGGTCCTCTTTGCCTTCTGGCAGTCCGGTAGCGTCGGGGGCATCCAGGACGCACCATAGGCCAATCTGGTAAAGAAGCCGAAAAGGCGTTAGGTAAAATTTTTACAAAGATAGGCAGGTGCCTACTTTTATTCGCGAATGCTTTGGCGCTGCATGGACGACCAGACGCATCTCAAGTCGATGAGCTGGAATTACAGATTTCAATGTAGAAATACTTCGCTTTATCGGCTGCGCAATCAGGCCGCAGAAAGCACGATTTCTTCCGGCGTCGCGTGGATCGATATCGTCATGCCGGCTTCGCGCGCCAGAAGCAGCGTGTAGTAGGGCTGCACGGAATGCGCGTCGATCGGTTCGTCCGGCTTGTGGCCGGAATGCAGTTCGAGGAATTTCGGCGGCACACGCAGCATCGGGCCAGCCGACGCAAGCGCGAAACGAGGTTCGGTCTCAAGATTTTCCAGCGTCACGGAAAGCTTGCCGCCGCGCGGAATGGCGGCATTGGCGACGAGGATCAGGTTGAGCAGCAGCTTGACCTTGTTCTTGGGCAGCAACGCGCGGGGCCCGTTCCAGGTCAGTTCCGGCTTTTCGTTCTTGAGGAAGGCGATGGCGACCGCTTCGGCATCGCCGGTATCGATCAACATGCCGGCCGAGCCGGCGGCACCAAAGGCGATGCGGGCGAACTGCAGGCGGGCCGAAGCGTTGCGGGCGCTCTGACGGATCAGCTTCATGGCGTCCTCGTCGGCGCCGCCTTCATCAAGCAATTCGAGCCCGTTGTTGATCGCGCCGACCGGCGAAATGATATCGTGGCAGACCCGACTGCACAAAAGCGCTGCCAGATCGGGTGCGGAAAGGGTGAACAGATCGGCCATCGGCGAAAAATCCCTGCAAAATCTCACAACTCATGGCCGGGCGATCGATCGTCGCCTGCCACACGAATCACACACTCTCTCCTCGGGCTTTCTGAATACACAGCGCCCGTGCGTGCAGCAACAAATCCAAATTGTGGTTGTGGCAAATGGCGTGTTCACGCAGGCTGCCGGCCCCACTTGAGCGACCCCAAACAGCCTTCGAACCGCCATGTTCATGTGGGAGCTTAATGGTTGAAAAAGGATTACGGCATAGTTTGCCCCTAACAGTTACCCTTAACGGCCGGCTAAAAGAGCCGTACGGGGTGCGAGGCGTCGGCGAAGGTGCTCCCTGACGGAGATTGGAAGCATGTTTTCCCGATACTACGACCGGAGCTTTCTCCGTGTCTTCTCAATGGCGGTCACGCTCCTGGGCGTTCTCGTCTTCTCGACTTCAGCCCTGCGGGCCCAGGAATACACCGCTCAGGAGATTGTCGATTCCGGTCACAAGTTCTTCGGCGCGACATCGGGCGGGCTCGCCACGGTCGTCGAGAAGATTTTTGCTTCCTATGGCCTGCCCAACGGCTATCTGCTGGGCGAAGAGGGCTCGGGCGCGCTGATCGGTGGCCTGACCTATGGCGAAGGCACGCTCTACACCAAGAATGCCGGCGATCACAAAGTGTTCTGGCAAGGCCCATCGCTCGGCTGGGATTTCGGCGGCGAGGGGTCGCGGGTGATGATGCTGGTCTACAATCTCGACGATGTGGGCAGCCTCTACAACCGCTATGGCGGCGTCGCCGGTTCGGCCTATGTGGTGGCTGGTGTCGGCTTCAACGTGCTGAAGAACAACAATGTGGTTTTGGTGCCGATCCGCACCGGTGTCGGTGCCCGGCTTGGCGTCAATCTCGGCTATCTGAAGCTTACCGAGCGCGCCACCTGGAATCCGTTCTAAGCTGAAGTCCTTGGCTGTCGTTGCCCAAAACCGGGACCGCTTTTGGGTCGACATGCATTAAACTAGTGGCGTTGCGGCAAACCCTTGCCGCAACGCTGGATTTCCGCCATGTCAACGTGGCACAGTCAAAGCGCTCTATGCGCTTTTGGTTTATCTGGTTTGATGCTTACCGGCCACAACGGGTAGTCACTTGGTCCAGTCGGTCCTGTTCTTCGTCCTCGGCTTTCTCTGTGCTGGCTTTCTGGCGCTCATGGTGGCTCCGGCCATATGGCGTCGTGCGGTCACGCTTACACGCAGACGCGTCGAATCCTCGATCCCTCTGACGCAAACCGAAATCCAGGCGGACAAGGATCGCATCCGCGCCGAATACGCCATGACGACGCGCCGCCTGGAAATCAGCGTCAAGGCGTTGCGAGAGAAGGCGGCCGAACAACTCGTCGAGATCAATCGCGGTCGCGAGGCCATGAAGGGCCTGGCGGTCGAGCGGACGGACAAGAACCAGGCGCTGACCGATCTGGGCGCGAAGAACGAAGCGCTGCGCCAGCGAGAGGGCGAGTTGCAGCAGCTTTCGGAGCGGCTGAAGGAAACCGAGCGCAAGCTGGAAAAGCGTGCACTTGAGCTGCAAAAGCTGGAGCGCATGTATGACGACGCAAGTTTTTCCTCGAGCAGCCGGCAGATCGAACTCGTGGCGCGAGAGTCCGAAATGCAGAAGCTCGCCAGTGACATTGCGATGCTGCGCGGCCAGCGCAAGGAAGCCGACAGGCGCGGCCAGGAAATCGCGGCCGAAAGCAAGGCCGCGCGGGAGGCCCTGAAAGCCGAGAAGAAAAGGACCGCCGAACTCGACAAGAAGGTCGAGCGGCTGCTGGCCACACTTGCCGATCGCGAAGACAAACTCGACCGCCGCGAAAAGGAACTGGCACGCATGCGCGAAAGATCGAAATCCGAAGACAGCGCGCCAGCCTTGCGCCTGGTCGGCAAGGGCGGCGATGTCGCCAAGAGCGATGACTTGGACAAGGCAATCGCCAAGCTCGACAGTGACCGTGAGCAGCTCGAGGCGAGGCTGACGGCGCTGGCGCGCGAGAACAAGCGGCTGAAGGCCGACCTCACCGCACTGGCCGCGTCCACGGCCACGGACAGCAGCTCCGCCTTGCGCGAGCAGATGAACGCGCTGGCGGCGGAGGTCGTCCATCTGACGGCGAAGCTCGAGGGGCCTGGTTCGCCGATCGCCAAGGCATTGGCGGTACCGTCGGACGCCCGCTCCGGCAACGGTGACCGCAGTCTTGCCGACCGCGTGCGCGCGCTGCAGAAGGCTGACGCGACAAGCTGAATCAGGCCTCCTTAGAGCATTTCACCGTTTCACGGAAACGGCGAGATGCCCTAACTCTTTGCTTTGACGCAATTCTGGACGGAAAACCGCTTCACACTTTTCCTGGAATTGCTCTAGTCGAAAAATGATGCAGCGCGATGGCTGAAGCCGCGGCGACATTCAGGCTGTCGAAGCCTTTCGCCATGGTGATCCGCACATTGTGCAGGCTTGCGAGCAGGTTGCCCGGCAAGCCTTCGCCCTCGGTGCCGAGATAGAGCGCCAGGCGCTCGCTACGCTGCGCATCGCGGATGTCGGTCCTCCCGCGGGGCGACAGCGCGAATTGTTCGAAGCCACGCCGGGCGAGCATCGTTGTGAAGCCGGCGGTGTCGGAGAACGATGCGAAAGGGATCTTGAGCGCGGCGCCGACCGAAACGCGGATCGCCTTGCGATAGAGCGGATCGCAGCATGTCGCATCCAGCAGAACCGCGTCGGCGCCAAAGGCGGCGGCGTTGCGGAAGATCGAGCCCACATTGTCATGGTTGGCGATGCCGACGAGCACTACGACCAGCGCACGAGGGGGCAAGCCATCGAGCAGGGCTTCGGCCGGCTGCGGCTCTCCCTTGCGGCCGATGGCCAGGATGCCGCGATGCATATGAAATCCGGCGATAGCGTCCATCACCGCGCTGGTGGCGACATAGACCGGGAGGTCGGCGGGCGCCTTGCTCAGAATGTTGTCGAGACCTGCCAGCCGGTTTTCCAGGACCAGGATCGATTCGGCGGCAAAGCGCCCGGTCGAGAGCAGCAGGTCGAGCACCACCTTGCCTTCGGCGACGAAGCGGCCTTGCCGGCCGGCGAGGTCGCGCTCGCGAATGTCGAGATAGGCAGCGACGCGCGGATCTTGCGGGTCGTCGATGCGAATGGGATCCATGCAGTCCTCGCGACCGTCGCACCGGCCCGAAACCCGGACGGAACTCCCGGCGCTCGCCCTATTTGGAGAGCACGATGCGACGATTCGGGACAATCAGCCAGCTTTATGCGCCCCGGATGGGCGCATGTCGCTCTCAAATCACGGCGAGATCGGCGCTATGTGGTCAGGTTCCAGCACGGCGCAAACGGTGCGCCATCTGGGACAGGTCATCCTTGCCGCTGCCGAAAATGCCGTCCAGCATGACAAGCAGTTCTCGCACGGCGTCGGATTTGCAGGAGTAGTAGATCATCTGCCGGTCGCGGCGGGTGTCGACAAGGTCGAGCGCCCGCAACTTGGCCAGATGCTGGGACAGGGCGGATTGGCTGAGCATCACCTTCTCGGCGATGGCTCCCACCGACATTTCACCTTCGGCGAGGTAGCTCATGATCAACAGTCGCTTCTCATTGCCCATCAGCATGAGAAACTCTGCCGCCGATTCGGCGTTCACGATTAGCTTTGTCGAGACCATCGATCCCCCATGCTTCCTGTTCATCCCGACGCCATGGGGGCAATGGCGTCTGATTCCATAAATTCACTTATCGATCGGCGCTGGCGATTCAGCGTCACCAAAAGGTAGAGCATTTCACTTAAATCTCAAGTGTTGCTTTTGGTCCAGCATAATTAAGTCTCCGTCCCGGCGTCGACAATGGCTCGGCCGGCCTTGGCCATATCGACCAGAACGTGCCGCAATTCGCCTGCCGCCGCCAAAGGTTGTGGGTAAAAGGCACGGCAAACATCGTCGCCCGACACCAGGTCCATGCCATCGGCATCGAATCCGGCAACACGCCAGCCGTTTCCGGATACTTTCGCGAAATGCTGTGCGTAGACGGCGATCGCGTCGAGATGGTCGGCGTTCATGTGGTCGATGGCAGATTGTTCGCGCGCCGCGAGTTCCTCGACGATCGGTCCGCTGGTGAGCAAATCCGATCGATCGAGGTGGTAGGCCTTGCCGAAGCCGCCGTTGAGGCTGGCGCGTTGCGGATCGAGGCGAAAGATCGAAAAGTCGCCGAGACCGGCGTAAAGTTTCGCCTTGGGATTGTGATTGAGATAGCGGCGCTCGACGCGGGCGTGTTCGGCAGATCCGCGCTCAAGCCGTGCTGCCTGGCAGATCAATGTCAGGCGCGGGTGCGCCAGCGGGTCGCCCTTGCCCGGTTCGCCGAGCAACAGGGAGCAGCGCGGATCGGCAAGCAGGGCGCCGGTGTGCGCCGAAAGCATCGACACCAGGATCAGCGGCGCGCCGTCGATGTCGGTGGCCACGCCGACCCTGCTGGCCAGCGGCGAGCCGGTTTGCGGTTCGATCACCGCCAGGGCGCCAAAGCGGGCGCTGCGCAGAAGCGTCTTCGCCAGCCGGATCGCTTCGGCGTCCGTCTCGCGGATCACGTCCTTTTTCGGCTCGTCCAAGGCAGCACCGCAGTAAGTTGATCTTTCTTCTCTAGTTATCGTTATCGGTCAGCAAGCCGGATTTGACAAGGCCGTCGATCTCGGCTTTCGCAAAGCCGAAACGTGCCAGAATTGCCGATGGCGAAACGTCCTCGTCGCCGGGTATAGTGGCCAATGTCGGTTGCGAGCTCGAGAAACGCGGCGCGGGGGCCGGGCGCTCAAATGCACCTGTCGTCACAGAGGCGTTGCGTGCCCGATTGTGCGGGTGGTGTTTCGCCTCTTGCAGCGACAGAACCGGTGCAACGCAGGCATCGGTCTGCGCGAACAGCCGGTCCCAGTCGTCGCGTGGTTTCTGCCGGATCCGATCGGCAATGGCGGCGCGCATCGGCGGCCACAGGGCCTTGTCGTACTGGCCGGACGCAAAGCGCTCGTCGAGCGGCAGCAGCCTGGCGAATTCGGCGAAGAATTGCGGCTCGAGACAGCCGATGGCGATATGGCGTCCATCCGACGTCTCATAGGTGTCGTAGAACGGGGCGCCGGAATCGAGCAGGTTCGCGCCGCGCTTGTCGCTCCACAAGCCGGCCGCCATCAAGGCGTGCAGGGGCACCGCCAGCATCGAGGCGCCGTCGACCATCGCGGCGTCGATGACTTCACCCTTGCCTGTGCGCGAACGTTGGAACAGGGTGGCCAGCACGCCGGCAATCAGCATCATGGCGCCACCGCCATAATCGGCGACAAGGTTGAGCGGCGTGACGGGACGGCCGTCGGCATGGCCGATGGCGTGCAGCACGCCGCTATAGGCGAGGTAGGTGATGTCGTGGCCGGCGCGGCCGGCGAGCGGGCCGTCCTGGCCGAAGCCGGTCATACGGCCGTAGATCAGCGCCGGGTTGCGCGCCATCACCGTTTCCGGGCCGAGGCCGAGCCGCTCCATGACGCCTGGGCGAAAGCCTTCGAGCAACATGTCCGCCTTTTCGGCAAGGCGCAGCAACAGATCGGTGCCTTCACGGCGCTTCAGGTCGAGGCGCAGGACGGCGCGGCCATGGCGGTCGATGTTGTACTCATCCGGCAGCGACAGGAGATGGCTCGTCCCCGCCCGCTCGATGCGCAACACTTGCGCGCCCATCTCCGACAGCATCAGGCCGGCCAGAGGCACCGGTCCGAGCCCGGCCATCTCGATCACCTTCAGCCCGGTCAGCGGACCGGTTTTAGCGGCAGCGGACAGGCGTTCATGACCTTCTATTTCGGCGCCATGCGGATGGCGCCATCGAGACGGATGGTCTCGCCGTTCAACATCTGGTTCTCGATGATGTGCAGGGCGAGAGCGGCATATTCGGACGGCTCGCCCAGGCGCGACGGGAACGGCACGGCGGCCCCCAGCGAATCCTGCACCTCTTGCGGCATGCCGGCCATCATCGGCGTCTTGAAGATGCCGGGCGCGATGGTGCAGACGCGGATGCCGGAACGGGCAAGGTCGCGCGCCACCGGCAGCGTCATGCCGACGACGCCGCCCTTGGAAGCCGCATAGGCGGCCTGGCCGATCTGGCCATCATAGGCGGCAACCGAAGCGGTGTTGACGATGACGCCGCGCTCGCCACCCTGCAGCGGCTCGAGCTTCGACGCGCGCTCGGCGACGAGGCGGATCATGTTGAACGTGCCGATCAGATTGACCTCGATCACCTTGCGATACTGGTCGAGGGGGTGGGGACCATCCTTCCCGATCGTCTTCACGCCAATGGCAATGCCGGCGCAGTTGACCAGGATCCGTGGCTGGCCAAGCTTGGCCGTAACGTCGGCGAGGGCAGCGGTTCCGCTGTCGGCGCTGCTGACGTCGCACTGGACGGCAATACCACCGATCTCGGCCGCGACCTTGGCGGCGCGGTCAATACCCACGTCGAAGATGGCGACGCGGGCGCCCTTGGCGGCCAGCGCGCGCGCCGTTGCCTCGCCAAGGCCGGAGCCGCCGCCGGTGACGATCGCGATCTGGCCGTTGGGGTTCATGACGTCATCCTTTGATCTCAGGAACAGTGGGACGGATCAGGCGCCAGATCGACGGGAAAGGTCAAGCCATCGCGGCGACAGGATCGGCCACCCTGGCCTGATCGGCGTGGCAGACCTCGCCCAAGAGCCTGGCGACCGCGCCCGGCGCGATCTCGTGCGACAGCAGCCGGTCGAGATCGACGGGGCGCGGCATCGAAATCTGGCCGCGCGGAATCCGCTTGAAACCGAGCGGCCCGTAGTAGGGTTCGTCACCCACCAGCATGACAGCGGGCGCGCCGGCCTTGGCGGCGGCCTCCAGCGCGATCGCCACCAACCGGCGGCCGATGCCGAGATTTTTGAAGGCCGGCCGCACCGCGAGCGGCCCGAGCATTAGCGCGCGACCGGCACCGGCGGCGATGCGGGTCATGCGCACCGAGGCGACGACGATGTCGCCATCGACGGCGACAAAGGACAGCGAACGCTCGTGCCCTCCGGCCTCACGAATCTTGTAGGCGGCCAGCACAAAGCGGCCCGGCCCGAAGGCTTCGTCATTGATGGCTTCGATCTCGGGGTCGTGCGCCGGGGTTTCCGGCAGGTATTTCACGTCGGCAAGGCTCATGGTCTTTGCGTTCCGGTAAGGAGGAAAGGTTGCTGCAAACGGCAGCATTCGCCAGTCAGCGCTTCATCAAGCGCGGGCGCCCTTTCGTCGTCGGTAAAACCGGATCGAAGCAAAATCGAACATGCGGATTGTCCGCTAGCATCAATTTCCCGCCGCTGCAATCGGCCGTTTTGTTCGTCATTTCCGCCAAGTGACGGTCTGTTCAGCACCTGACGTCTTCGACAGGGCAGCCTTGCGCCTACATCAACCAACAGGACGCAAGGAGATTTGTATGGGAATGCTGGTCGAAGGAAGGTGGCAGGACCGCTGGTACGATACAGCGGACAATGGTGGCAGGTTCGTGCGGACGCAGTCGCAATGGCGCGACTGGGTCACCGTTGACGGGGCGCCTGCCGAAGGCCGGACGCGTGGTTTCAAGGCCGAGCCCGGCCGTTATCACCTCTATGTCTCGCTTGCCTGTCCGTGGGCCCACCGGACGTTGATCTTTCGCGCGCTGAAGAAGCTGGAAGGCGTCATATCGGTGTCGGTGGTGCATCATTTCATGGGCGGCAACGGCTGGACGTTCGTGGCTGAGGACGGCGCCACGGGCGACATGCTCTATGGCCTCGGCTTCCTGCACCAGATCTATGCCAAGGCCGATCCCGCCTATTCGGGCCGGGTGACTGTGCCGGTGCTGTGGGACAAAAAGGAGCAGACCATCGTCTCCAACGAGTCTTCCGAAATCATCCGCATGCTGAATTCAGCCTTCGACGAATGGGGCGACGCCAGCCTCGATTTCTATCCGAAGGCATTGCGCGGCGAGATCGATCGCATCAATGCGCTGGTCTATCCCGCGGTCAACAACGGCGTCTATCGCGCCGGCTTCGCCACCACGCAACGTGCCTATGAAGAGGCGTTCGGTGAAGTGTTCACAGCGTTGGATACGCTGGAGGAGCGGCTGTCGAAGCAGCGCTATCTCGTCGGTGGTCCTATCACCGAAGCCGACTGGCGGCTGTTCACCACGCTGGTGCGCTTCGATCCGGTTTATGTCGGCCACTTCAAATGCAATCTGCGCCGTATCGCCGACTACCCGAACCTGTCCAACTATCTGCGTGATCTCTACCAGGTGCCTGGTGTAGCCGGGACGGTGAATATGCATCACATCAAGGCGCACTATTACGGCAGCCACCAGACGATCAATCCGACGCGGATCGTGCCTGTCGGACCGGAACTGGCTTATGGCGCGCCACACGACCGGGCGCGATTCGAGAAAGCGGCGGCCTGATCTACCAGTAGGGCGAGGGCTGCTCGCCGTCAAAAACCTCGGCGATCCGGCGCAGCGTCGCCGGCGTCGTGCCCTGCGGCAAGCGGTCGAGCGGGAAGAAGCCAGCTTCGGCGATTTCGTGATCCGGCCGCTTCGGCGCCGTCTGGCTGAAATGCTCGAGCAAATAAAAGCCGACATGGTCGCGGCGGCTGGAGCGGCGGTTGAAATGCATCGATTTGAACACCGGCGGGGCGGTGAGAGCGATGTTGCCTTCCTCGGCCAGTTCACGGGCCAGTGCCTCGTTCATCGTCTCGCCGACTTCGACGCCGCCGCCGGGCAGCTGCCAGCCTGGTACGTAGGTATGGCGAATGAGGAAGACGGACTTGGACGCCCTGTCGTGGATCAGGCCGCGCACGCCAAGCGTCATCGGCCTCCGCAGCACGAAATAGAGATGGAACAGCCTGGCCCTCAAACCTGGCCAGCCGGTCTGGCGGACGGCATCTTCAGGGCTCGTCATTGATAGCGAAACCGTGGGTGGAAAGCCGCGCGCGCGTCGCCTATGAAGGTTGTATGTTCAGGCTCGCGCATATTTCCGATGTCCATCTGGGGCCGCTCCCCGATGTATCCTATCGCGATCTCGCCTCCAAGCGCGTGCTCGGCTATGTCAACTGGCAGCGCAACCGCCGCCGCCATATGCATGATGCGGTCATTGATACGATCGTCGCAGACATCAAGGCGAACACGCCTGACCACCTCGCCGTCACCGGCGACCTGGTCAATCTGGCGCTCGACGGCGAGATCGAGATGGCCAGGCACTGGCTGGAGACGCTGGGACCGCCGCATGATGTTTCGGTCGTTCCGGGCAATCACGATGCCTATGTGCCAGGCGCCTTCGACAAGGTCTGCCGATCCTGGGCGGCGTGGATGAGCGGCGACGGTGTCAACACGCCGGTCGATCGTAACGCATTTCCCTATCTGCGCGTGCGCGGCAACGTCGCGCTGATCGGTGTCTCGACGGCGCGCGCCACGGCACCCTTCATGGCCAATGGTTTCTTCATGGAAGGCCAAGCGAAGCGGCTCGGCAAAATCCTTGGGGATACCGCCGGACAGGGGCTGTTCCGCGTCATCATGATCCATCATCCGCCGGTGCGCGGTGCGGTCCCGCAGCACAAGCGGCTGTTCGGCATTGCCCGCTTCAACAAGATCATTCGTCGCCACGGCGCCGACCTTGTGCTGCACGGCCATTCGCATCTGCCGTCGCTGTTCTTCATAGGCGGTCGCGGCGTCAGGATCCCGGCGGTCGGTGTCGCTGCCGCCGGCCAGGCGCCGGGCGGCAAGAACCCGGCGGCGCAGTACAATCTGTTCGACATTGACGGCGAGGCGGGCAATTGGCGGATCCGGCTGACACGGCGCGGCCTGACCGGGCCG
>NZ_RZTF01000158.1:13023-13522 GCF_004023175.1 Mesorhizobium sp. M7A.F.Ca.MR.362.00.0.0 | reverse complement strand
GTTCCTGGAGGCGACGGATTTTTACTCGCACACCGAGGGTGCCGACATCTGGCTGGCGCTGGAGGAAGCTCCGACCGCGCGGCAGGCGATCGAACAATTCCTGAGCCTGACGGCGAGGGCCTATGCGCAGAGCGATCGTCCGCAGGGCTGCCTGATCACGCTGGGCGCACTGCATCAGGATTCGAGCCGCGGCGCCATCTGCGACGACCTGCGCCGTCGTCGCGCCGAAAACCACACCGCACTGCAGAAGCGTCTGGAGCGCGGCGTTGCCGAAGGCGAATTGCCGGCGGATTTCGACTCTAGTGCTGCCGCGACTTTCTTCGCCACGGTCCAGCACGGCATGTCGATCCAGGCGCGCGACGGCGCCTCGCATAATGCCCTGCTGGCGACGGTAGCCGGGGCCATGGCGGCCTGGAGGACGCTGGCCGGCGGCAGCGCGGCGTGACAAACGCCGGCTGGTGTGCTCGAAATCCGCCAGCAAGGCCGGGAGGGATGAGAG
>NZ_RZTF01000158.1:7464-13013 GCF_004023175.1 Mesorhizobium sp. M7A.F.Ca.MR.362.00.0.0 | reverse complement strand
GAGAGCGTGAAAAAGGGTTATCGCGAGCTGCTGGACGAGGCGAACGCCGTGATCGAGGTGGTTTCGCCGGAGGAGGCGGCCGGGCTGATCGACGATGAAGACACCATCTTCGTCGATCTGCGCGATCCACGCGAAGTGGAACGCGACGGCAAGATTCCCGGCGCCAAGCATGTCACGCGCGGCATGCTGGAGTTCTGGATCGACCCCGAAAGCCCTTACCACAAGCCCTTCTTCGCCTCGGGCAAGAACTTCGTGTTCTTCTGCGCCGGCGGCTGGCGCTCGGCGCTGGCCACAAAGACGGCGCAGGACATGGGGCTTTCGCCGGTCAAGCACATCCTTGGCGGCTACACCGCCTGGAAGGCCGCCGGACTGCCGGTCGAACCCGGCGAGAAGAAGAAATAATCTCGACCGCCGCTCAGTGCAGCAGCAATGGCTCGCGATTCGCCACGAAGCCAACCGCGCGTTCGACCACGCCCTTGTCGGCGAGAATGCGGCGGTGGCCGAGCCCGTCGGCCCAGTAGAGCCGCACATGGCCGCCGGCGCCGGCATAGCGCCTTGCATGATCGGCCGAGACTTCGCGGTCGTCCTGCGCATGGATGACCAGGGTCGGCACCGGCGCCTGGGCGAGCTGACGGTCGCCGGTGAATTCGTGCAGGGGTCGGCCGGAAAGATGCTCGACCCGGTCCGCCATGGCGGCTTGCGAGCGCGGGCCGACATTGAGCATGCGGCTGAAGTCGGCAAAGATCGCCGGCAAGGAACTTGGCGCCGCGATCAGCACCAGGCGTCCGGCCGCCAGTGGCGGGATGTTCTTGACCGAACCGGCGATGGCGTTGGCGGCGACGGCGCCGCCGAAGGAATGGCCGACCGCTGCCACGAAGGGGCCGAACCATTCGCCGGCAACCCGCACCGCATCCACCGCATTGACCATGTTCAGGCGCCGGCCCTGCGACTGGCCGTGGCCGGGCAGGTCAAGCGAAACGACCCGGTGGCCGGCGGCGCGATAACCTTCGATCAAGGCGCGCATATATTCGGTGCGCGAGCGCCAGCCATGGACGACGAGCACCGTGCCGGCGGCCGCCCTGCCCGGCTCCGGGCGGAACTCGTGCACCATGACGCAGCCGGTCGCGGTCTTCAGCCGGTGATGACGCGCCTCGGTCATGAACCCGGCCGCACGGTCGACAGCACGGCGCTCGCCATCGCTGAGCGCCTTGACATTCGGGGGTGCGGCAGAACAATTCGAACGCCGCGCGTCCGCTAAGCCGCGGCGCGACACGCTCTGCCGCACCGAACACGCTCCGGATGACCTTCAGCCCGAATGATGCCATAGTGAAAATCCATCCATACGTTCAAGCATGAACATAATAGTTCAAAGATGAACAATAAACAAGAGCTGCCTTGGGATAACCCGCGTTTCCGCAACTGGGTCGCGGTGGCGCGCGCCTGCCATGTGCTGGAGCGCACGCTGGCGGTGAAGCTTGCGCCGCTCGATTTGAAACCGGCGCAGCTCGACGTGCTGATGAACCTCTATCGCCACCCCGGCATGTCGCAGCACGATCTTGCCCGCAAGCTGCTCGTCGGCCGTTCCAACATCACCATGCTTTTGCCGCAGCTGGAAGCGCGTGGCCTGCTGCGCCGCGAAGGCGACGAGAAGGACAAGCGCATCCTGCGGCTCGCGCTCACCGAGGCCGGCGAGGCGCTGTTGATGCAGGCGCTGAAAGTGCACATGGCGCTGATAGAGAAGGCGATGAGCCAGTCTACGCCGGAACAATGTGACATGATCGGCGAGCAGATGCGCAAGATCTATGATGTGCTGAAAGAGGCGTGAGGGCTTTTCAGCCCAACCTACCACATCGTCTTCTTCGCCCGCTCCGGCCATTCCTTGTCGTAGGTTTCGCCGTCGATGTTCCTGCGGCTGGTGATCTCCAGGATCTGTCCGGGCGTCGGCAGCAACTTCGGGTCGACATGCCTTGCTGCGTTCCAGAGCTCGGAGCGGACGATGGCCCGGGCGCATTGGAAATAGACCGAATCGATGTCGATGACGGTCACCGATCGCGCCGCCTTGCCATCCACCGTGAATGATGCGCACAGCGCTGTATCCGTCGTGATATGAGCGCGGCCATTGACACGCAGCGTCGTGCCGGAGCCCGGCACCAGGAACAGCAGGCCGACGCGTGGGTCGCGGATGATGTTTTTCAGCGAATCGGCGCGGTTGTTGCCGCGACGGTCCGGCATCATCAGGGTTTTCGGATCATGGATGCGCACAAAGCCGGCGAGATCGCCGCGCGGCGAGCAATCAAGCCCCTCCGGCCCGCTGGTCGCCAGCGCGACAAAGGGCGAGGCTTCGATAAAGGCGGCATATTCGGGAATGATTTGGTCGAGTTCCTTGACCAGCGAGGCCTCGCCTGGAACCCCATAGAGCGCCTCGAGCTGTTCGACCGTGGTGATGACGGACATTTTTCTCGCCTCCAAACCTTTGCCGGCGCTACGCCATCTCGATGACGTTTTGACGACAGCGAGCGGAATCAATCTAGTGATCCCGGCTCAGGCCCTTTTCCGCAAGCTCCGCGAGATAGGCCTCCCAGCGCGCATCCTTCTCGTGGCCGAGCGTGTGCAGGTAATTCCAGGTGAAGATGCCGGTGTCGTGGAAATCGTCGAAGGTGATGCGCACAGCATAGTTTCCGACCGGCTCGATCTTGAGGATTGCCACATTGCGCTTGCCGGGGACCGTCACCCGCTGCTCCGGCGAATGGCCTTGCACTTCGGCTGATGGCGAGGCGACGCGCAGCAGTTCCGCCGGCAGTTCGAACGGCCGATGGTCGGGAAAGGTGACGGACAGAAGTTTGCGGTCCTTGGAGACCCTGAGCTCTTTCGGTGCGGTCATGCTGTTCGATCCCGTCTCATCCACCCTTCCCTACGCCGCTTCGCCAAACGGGAAAAGGCCTGATGAGACCGACCGACATGCGATGTCGGCTGAGAGATGTTACCAAAGATCGAGAGGCGCTATCTTGAACAGCAGGCCGGATCGTATCACATAGCGGTATATAACGAAGCCGTTCACGGTCACGGGAAGCGCTTGAAGCATGGACATGATTGATCCTTTCGGCCGCACGATCAGCTATCTCCGCGTGTCGGTCACCGACCGCTGCGATTTCCGCTGCACCTATTGCATGGCCGAGGACATGGCCTTTCTGCCGAAGAAGGACCTGCTGTCGCTGGAAGAGCTCGACCGGCTGTGCACGGTTTTCATCGAAAAGGGCGTCAGGCGATTGCGCCTGACCGGCGGTGAGCCGCTGGTGCGCAAGAACATCATGCATCTGGTGCGCCAGCTCTCGCGGCATCTCGCCAGCGGCGCGCTGGAAGAGCTGACGCTGACCACCAACGGCTCGCAGCTGTCGCGCTTTGCCGCCGAACTCGCCGATTGCGGCGTCAAGCGCATCAACGTGTCGCTCGATACGCTCGATGCCGACAAGTTCCACAAGATCACCCGCTGGGGCCATCTCGACAAGGTCATGCAAGGCATCGATGCCGCGCAGGCCGCGGGGCTGAAGGTCAAGCTCAACGCGGTGGCATTGAAGGATTTCAACGACGCCGAGCTGCCCGATATGATGCGCTGGGCGCATGGCCGCGGCATGGACCTGACGGTCATCGAAACCATGCCGATGGGCGAGATCGATGCCGACCGCACCGACCAGTATCTGCCGCTGTCGCTGCTGCGCGCGTCGCTGGAACGCCAGTTCACGCTGACCGACATTCCCTTCAAGACCGGCGGCCCGGCCCGCTATGTCCAGGTCGCCGAGACTGGCGGACGGCTCGGCTTCATCACGCCGATGACGCATAATTTCTGCGAAAGCTGCAACCGCGTCCGGCTGACCTGCACCGGCACCCTCTATATGTGCCTGGGCCAGGAAGATGCCGCCGACCTGCGCGCGCCCTTGCGCGCCTCCGAAGGCAACGAGCTGGTCGCCGATGCAATAGACGAAGCCATCGGCCGCAAGCCCAAGGGCCACGACTTCATCATCGACCGCCGCACCAGCCGCCCATCGGTGTCACGCCATATGAGCGTCACCGGCGGCTGATCTTTTCGTGAAATTCATGCAAGATCGCTTCGGATCATGACTCGAGGCGAGCATGCGGCTGCACTCTTCATTCCTGGCGATTGCGACAATGGCAGCAAGTGCGGTCGCCGCGCCGTTCACTTATGTGAACGAGCGCTTCGGCACCGTCTGCACCTTTCCCGACGAGATCTTCACCGATCGCCAGCCGGAGCCCGATAATGGCGACGGACAGCAATGGCTGAGCGCCGATGGCGCCAGCCTGATCTGCTCCGGCATCCTCAACATAGACAACGATACGCCGAAGGGCTTTGTGGCGGCCGAGAAGGCCAGCGATGAAGCCGGCTACAAGGTGACCTATGGCAAGGCCGGCAGCGATTGGGCGGTGCTGTCGGGCGTTAAGGATGGAAAGATGTTTTACGAGCGACGTCTGTTTGGGAGAGACGGTATCATCCGCACGGTCTGGGTCGACTACCCTCCGGCCCTGAAGTCGAAATACGACCCGCTGGTCGGCGCCATTGCCGGCAGTCTCAAGGGGTCGTGAAAGTTTCGGACCACACCCCAGAAAAAGTCTTGTTCGCGAACCACAGCCGGATTTACGGCCAGTCTGTTCCAACCTACCCTTTCCCTGGAAGCGGATCTTCGCTCACAGGGGGAATACACCATGCGCAAACTCGTTCTTTCTCTAGCCTTGCTTGGTCTCGCGGCCGTGCCCGCTGCGGCCCAGTCGATCGGCGGCACTTATACGGTCGCCGGCACCAACTTCGACGGCTCTGCCTATGGCGGCGAGGCAACCATCACGCTGACCAGCGGGACGACCTGCGCGATCCATTGGGAAACCGGTGGCTCATCTTCCGACGGCATCTGCATGCGCAACGATGATGCCTTCTCGGCCGGCTATGTCATGGGCAAGGATATCGGCCTCGTCGTCTACAAGATGACGGACGACGGCTCGTTGCATGGTCTGTGGACCATCGCCGGCAAGGAAGGCAATGGCACCGAGGTGCTGACGCCGAAGAAGTAAGTTCTGCCGCCATTGCAGGTGATCTTCTGAGCCACAAACAAGGCTGTGGCCCAGCCCTTTGCTGTTGCTGTTTCACGCCCGGCTGTTACAGGCTTGCTGCCTAAAGCGCGTCGCGTTTGAACGGATTCAGGCGACGCGCTTTAGGTCTTTGTTTCTTATGCGTGTCGTTTCCCCAAAACCGAGGTCACTTTTGGGCGACATGCATTAGCAGAACCGGTACCCGTCTTGCCCCTGTCACCAAATATTCGCGGCGCGTTGTTCATGATGGTGGCGATGGCCGGCTTCTGCCTCAACGATGCCATCACCAAATACTCGTCACAATCGATGAACATGGCGCAGGTCATGTTGATCCGTGGGGCTTTCGCTTCGCTTTTCGTTGGCTTGCTCGCCTGGCAGCGCGGCGCGCTCGCCCGCCCGGGCTCGATGCTGCAGCCTCTGGTGGCCCTGCGCGTGATCAGCGAGGCCGGTGCCAC
>NZ_RZTF01000158.1:6303-7454 GCF_004023175.1 Mesorhizobium sp. M7A.F.Ca.MR.362.00.0.0 | reverse complement strand
ATGTTTCGGCGGTGCTGCAGGCGCTGCCACTGGCGGTGACGATGGGGGCCGCACTCGTCTTTGGCGAGGCTGTCGGCTGGCGGCGCTGGCTGGCCATCGCCATCGGATTTGCCGGCGTGCTGA
Organism: Mesorhizobium sp. M7A.F.Ca.MR.362.00.0.0; assembly: GCF_004023175.1. Taxonomy (NCBI): domain Bacteria; kingdom Pseudomonadati; phylum Pseudomonadota; class Alphaproteobacteria; order Hyphomicrobiales; family Phyllobacteriaceae; genus Mesorhizobium; species Mesorhizobium sp. M7A.F.Ca.MR.362.00.0.0. The sequence goes on along the minus strand of NZ_RZTF01000158.1, from coordinate 7,331 downwards.
TTATCGTTCGGCCTGGCTTCGAAGGGTTCAGCATCTACTCGCTGGCGGCGCTGGCCAGCGTTGCCTGTTGTGCGGTGCGCGATCTCGCCACCAAGCGAATCCCGGAGGCCATTCCGACATTGCTGGTGTCGACGGCAACCGCGCTTGCCATGACCATCGTTGGTGCGGCGCTGTTGCCGGCAATGGGCGGCTGGACGCCGATGACGGGGGACAGCACAGCCCTGCTGGCCCTGGCCGCGGTGCTGGTGGTGATCGGCTACCAGTTCATCATCATGGCGATGCGGGCGGGCGACATCTCCTTCATCGCGCCGTTCCGCTATACGGCCCTGATCTGGTCGATCCTGCTTGGCCTGTTCATCTTTGCCGATATCCCCGATCCGCCGATGATCGTCGGCGCCACCATCATCATCGGCTCCGGCCTTTATGCGCTCTATCGCGAGCGTGTGGTCGGCCGGCGAAAGATCGTCGCCGAAAGCACGGGGCCGACCATGGTGCCTGACGGAATCTAGCCAGATCATTGAAGGTTCTTGTGATTTCCGACGGCTGGCGTACAGGCTTCGTGGCATGAAGCGAGACATTGCGGGGATCATCCTGGCCGGTGGCCAGTCGAGACGGATGGGCGGTGGCGACAAGAGCCTGTTGCCGCTTGGCGATGGCTGCCTGCTTGACCAGGTCGTGTCGCGCTTCACCCCGCAAATAGAATCGCTGGCGCTCAGCGCCAATGGCGACCCTGCGCGATTCCTGCGCTTTGGACTGCCGGTGCTTGCCGACAGCGTGCCCGGCTTTGCCGGGCCGCTCGCCGGAATCCTGACCGGCCTCGAATGGGCCGCGGCCAATACGTCTTGCAAAGCGATCGTCAGCGCTGCCGGCGACACACCTTTCCTGCCGTTGGACCTTGTCGAGCGTCTGGCAGGGGCCGCCGATCAAAGTCCCGGTTCGATTGCCGTAGCCTGCTCGGCCGGCAAGCGGCACCCGACCTTCGCGCTCTGGCCGATCGGCTGCCGCGATGCCTTGCGGCACTTTCTGGT
>NZ_RZTF01000158.1:0-6293 GCF_004023175.1 Mesorhizobium sp. M7A.F.Ca.MR.362.00.0.0 | reverse complement strand
CGATGAGGATATCAGGCGGGTTTCGGCTTTCATCGACCGGCACGGTTTTGTCGAGGTAGAGTTCACGGTTCCGCCGTCGGCGGGGGGCGACCCTTTCTTCAACATCAACGAACCAGACGATCTTGTGTCTGCCGAGCGTCTGTTGCAGAGCATCAAGCCATGAACAGACGCATCTTCGGCATCACCGGCTGGAAGAATTCCGGCAAGACGACTTTGACCGAAAGGCTGGTCACCGAACTTGTCCGGCGCGGCTGGAAGGTGTCGACGGTGAAACACGCCCATCATGATTTCGACATCGACAAACCGGGTGCCGACAGTTTCCGCCACCGGCAGGCCGGCGCCACCGAAGTCGCGATCGTCTCCGGCGTTCGCTGGGCACTGATGCACGAGCTGCGCGGCGAAGACGAGCCGGCATTGGAGACTGTCCTGTCGCGGCTTGCCCCTTGCGACCTGGTGCTGGTCGAGGGCTACAAGCGCGAAGCCCACAGCAAGATCGAAACCCGCCGGCTGGATGCGAAGGACCGCACGCCGCTTTCAGCGGAGGATCCCAACATCGTCGCTGTCGCCGCCGATTTTGCGATTGAAGGCGCGCAGCTGCCGGTGTTCGATCTCGACGATGCAAAATCGATAGCCGACTTCATTGAGCGCACCACCGGGCTCGTTGCTTGAGCGCTGACGCAACGGCAGAATAGCCTTGCCCATTTTTACGGTTTTGCAGTTGCTTTTTTCTTGGAAAGAGTGGGAGTATCGCGCCAGCGGGCGGTCAAAAGCACCGCCCCACAGAGCCGTTCGGAACGACGGCCGGGACCATAAAGAGAGGACCATCATGCGTATTTCACTGCGTATCGCGCTTGCCGCATCGGCCGCGCTGCTGACGCTCGGCGTCGCCCAGGCCCAGGAAAAGACCCTAAGGATCGGCACCGAAGGCGCCTACCCGCCCTTCAACAACCTTACCGCCGATGGCCAACTCGTAGGCTTCGACATCGACATCGCCAAGGCGCTTTGTGATGAGATGAAGGTAAAGTGCACCTTCGTCGCGCAGGATTGGGACGGCATCATTCCCGCCCTTCAGGCCGGCAAGTTCGACGCCATCGTCGCCTCGATGTCGATCACGCCGGAGCGGATGGAAAAGGTCGATTTTTCGCACAAATACTACAACACGCCGTCGGCGCTCGCCGTGCCGAAGGACAGCACGCTGAAAGGCGTGACCAAGGAAGATCTCGCCGGCAAGACCATCGGCGTCGCCACCACCACGACGCATTTCAACTATGCCTCGAAGACCTACACTGACAGCACCGTGAAGGGCTATCCGAGCAGCCCCGAGGAGCAGGCAGATCTTGCCAATGGCCGTCTCGACGCCATCGAGGACGATATCGTCGTGCTGCAGCAGTTTCTGGATTCGCCTGATGGCGCCTGCTGCAAGATCCTCGGCCAGCCGTCGCCGCAGCCGGTCGAGATCTTCGGGCCTGGCGCCGGCATTGCCGTGCGCAAGGGCGAAACCGACCTGGTCAACAAGCTCAACTCGGCCATCGACGCCATTCGCGCCAATGGAAAATACAAGGAAATCAACGACAAGTACTTCAAGTTCGACGTCTACGGCGCCGAGTCCTGATAAAGGTCAAGACGGCGGGGAATTTCCCCGCCGTCTTTCTATTCATCTCAGGAATGCCGTGGAGATAAGACCGGTCGATGCCAGCCCAGAGCATATGGACACTTCTCAGTTGGGGACCCGAAGGCTGGCTTGACGATATTGCCTATGGCACACTGATCACCATTGCGCTTGCGCTTGCCACGCTGCCCATCGGATTGACGATCGGCTTTTTCATCGCCCTCGCCAAGCAGTCCGAAGAACCCTCGCTGCGCCTTGCCGCCAACATCTACACCACGGTCTTTCGCGGCCTGCCGGAACTGGTGACGCTTTTCCTGTTCTTCTTCGGCATGCCGATCCTGCTGCAGCATCTCGTCAGGTATTTCCGGCCGGACATCACTATCGACGTCAACAGCTTCGTCGCCGGCATGATCGTGCTTGCGCTGATCTTCTCGTCCTATGCCAGCGAGGTTTTTCTTTCCGCCTTCCGCGCCATTCCCAAAGGCCAGTATGAAGGCGGCTATGCCATTGGTCTTTCGAACTGGCTGACCATGCGCAAGGTGATCGTGCCGCAGCTGCTGCGCATCGCGTTCCCCGGCCTGGAGAACTGCTGGCTCAGCCTGCTCAAGGACACATCGCTGGTGTCGGTCGTCGGCCTGGCCGAGACGCTGCGTAACGCTAGCATTGCCGCCCGCGTCACCAAGCATGCTTTCCTGTTCTTCGGTGTCGCCTCGCTGGTCTTTCTTGGCCTGGCCGTCCTGTCGTCCTTCGCCACCAGCGCTATTCTGCGCTCGCTTGGCCGGCAGGAGGCGCAGCGTTGAGCGCCACGGCCGCAATGGTCGAACGTCCGCCGCCACGGGCTCGCGGCTGGCCGCGCAGGCGTATCGCCGGTTACGCGCTGGTCTGCCTGTGGATTTTGTTCGGCATTGGCATCGTCAGCTATCTGGTTCTTGCCTGGAACCCTGAGTTCTTCGCCAAATATGCGCCCGCCTATTTGAGCGGGCTTGGGGTTACGCTCGCGCTGGTTTCCATATCGATGGTGCTCGGTGCGATCCTGTCGGTGCCCGTCGCCTATGGGCGCATGTCCAGGAGCCGGATCCTGTCCGGCCTCGCCTATTGCTACGTCTATTTCTTCCGCGGTACGCCGCTGCTGGTCCAGACCTATCTGGTCTACTACGGATTGGGCTCGTTCAGGGTCGAGCTCCAGTCGATCGGCCTCTGGGACTTTTTCAAGGACGCGTTCAATTGCGGCGTCTTTGCCTTTGCGCTCAACACCGCCGCCTATCAGGCCGAGATTCTGCGCGGCGCCATCGAGAGCGTGCCAAGAGGGCAATGGGAAGGGGCGGCATCGCTTGGCCTGCACAAACTGCAAACCTTGCGCAAGATCATCCTGCCGCAAGCCTTGATCGTCGCCTTGCGGCCCTATGGCAACGAACTGATCCTGATGGTCAAGGCTTCCGCCATCGTCGCCATCATCACGGTCTATGATCTGATGGGCAATGCCAAGCTCGCCTTCGCCAACTCGTTCGACATCCAGGCCTATATCTGGGTCGCGCTCGTCTATCTGGTGATGGTCGAGATATTGCGTCATGGCGTCGAATGGATCGAGCGCCGGATCACCGTTCACCTGAAACGCTGACTATTTTCAAATTCAGCTGCACCAGTCGATCCTGCCCTGCGCATCTTGACGAATTGCGCGCAGAGCCTAGACGTCTCGCAGCAAATTCCGTTTCTGAAGGGCAAGCTCATGGCATCTGTTGCATTTCTCGGTCTTGGCGTGATGGGCTATCCGATGGCCGGGCACTTGAAGAACAAGGGCGGCCATGACGTGACCGTCTACAACCGCACCAAGGCCAAGGCCGAGCAATGGGTTGGCCAGCATGGCGGTAGCCTTGCGGCGACGCCAGCACAGGCCGCCGAAGGCAAGGATTTTGTCTTCTCCTGTGTCGGCAATGACGACGATTTGCGTTCGGTGACGACCGGTCCGGAAGGCGCCTTCAAATCGATGAAGAAGGGTTCGGTCTTCATCGACAACACCACGGCCTCGGCCGAGGTCGCTCGCGAGCTGGCGGCGGCGGCGCAAGTCGGTGGTTTTTCGTTTCTCGACGCGCCTGTCTCGGGCGGCCAGGCCGGCGCCGAGAACGGCGTGCTGACCGTCATGGTCGGCGGCGAGCAGGACGCTTTCGACAGAGCGAAGCCTGTCATCGACGCTTTTGCCCGCATGGTCGGCTTGATGGGGTCGGCCGGTGCCGGCCAGCTCACCAAGATGATCAACCAGATCACCATAGCCGGCCTCGTCCAGGGCCTGGCCGAAGGCATCCATTTCGGCAAGAAGGCCGGGCTCGACATCGAGAAGGTGATCGAGGTGATTTCCAAGGGTGCCGCCGGCTCCTGGCAGATGGAGAACCGCCACAAGACGATGAACGCCGGCAAATATGATTTCGGCTTCGCCGTCGACTGGATGCGCAAGGATCTCGGCATCTGCCTGGCCGAGGCCGACCGCAATGGCGCCAGATTGCCGGTCACCGCACTCGTCGACCAGTTCTACAAAGATGTGCAGGCGATGGGCGGCAAGCGCTGGGACACGTCCTCGCTGCTCGCCCGTCTCGAAAAATAGGTTCCGCGGTGCCAGAGCTCTCGCCTCAATCCAGTGCTGCAGAAATCGTCGCCCATCTGCGCGCTATCGGATCGGAGGAGAACCGCCTCGGCATGTTGCGCTACGGCATCAAGATCGACCGTGCACTTGGTATCACGCACGGCATGCAGCGGCAGATCGCCAGGAAGATCAAACGCAACCACGAGCGCGCCTTCGAGCTATGGGACACCGGCATCATGGAGGCGCAGTTCATCGCCTCCGTCACGGCTGACTCGAAACGGTTTTCTGCTGAAGATGCAAGACGATGGGCGGCTAGTTTCGACTCCTGGGACATCGTCGACGGCGTCTCGGATATCTTTGTCGATACGGACGCCTGGAAAGAACTGATCGCCGAGTTTGCGGCCGATGAGCGGGAGTTCGTTCGGCGCACGGCCTTCGCCATGATGGCCTGGTCCGTCGTCCACCGGAAGAAGGAGCCAGGGGCGACCTTCCTCTCCTTCCTGCCGATCATCGAAACGCATGCGAACGACAGCCGCAATTTCGTGAAGAAGGCCGTGAACTGGGCGCTTCGGTCGATCGGCAAACGATCGATGGACATGCACGGAGCTGCCCTGGCTGTCGCCGAACGGCTGGCGCAGTCGACCGACAGGACGGCGCGCTGGATCGGCAAGGACGCGGTAAGGGAGCTGTCCAATGCCAAGACGCTAGCGCGGGTCGCCGCAAGGAAAGGCTGACGGCGCGGAAACCCGCTTTCCGGCATGTCTGGATCTCGCCGACATGTGATGCGGTTGCCGACATGTGATGGCGGGAGCGTTGACGTCGCTGACAGCGGCGTCTTTACTTGAGCTTCAAAGGGACGCGGCCAATGAGCAATCCTCTGAAATCAACCATAATGCTCGCAGCGGCATTGTTTGTGTCCGCGGCCACAGATGCCTCGGCCGAGACCGCGCACATATTCTGGAAGGATCTGCGTCCGGCTACGCAATCCGCCGCCGAAAACGTCGGGCTACCGATGATCGCGGCAAAATTGCCCGACCACGGCGAGACGCTGTCCCTCAACCTGCAGGACAAAAGCATTCAGCTAGCCGGCTATGCATTGCCGGTCGATCGCGATGGCGATCTTGTCTATCAGTTCCTGCTGGTGCCCTGGACGGGTGCGTGCAGCCACATGCCGACGCCCCCGCCCAACCAGATTGTCTTGGTCACGCCGGCTCGTCCCTACAAGATGTCCGAGGCGTATCAGCCTGTCGCGGTCACCGGCGCGCTGAAGCCGGACATGGAGAAGAGCCAGCTGTTCATCCTCGACGGCGTCAGTGTCATCCAGTCTGGCTACAGCGTCCGCAAGGCAGATGTGGTCGCTGTCGGCAGCGTGCCGGACACCGTCACCCTGCCGGTCAATTCTCCCTGGAGTTTCTTCAACAAAAAGAAGAACTAAGCAGGACAACCTGCTGCAGCTCAGGCGGCGTTGGCACCCGATTCCTTGTCCAGCACCATGTAGTCGAGCGGGATTTCGGTCGTGTACTTGATCTGCTCCATGGCGAAGGATGACGAAACGTCACGGATTTCGATCTTGGCGATCAGCCGCTTGTAGAAGGCGTCATAGGCCGCGATGTCGGGCACCACGACGCGCAGGAGATAGTCGACGTCGCCGCTCATGCGGTAGAACTCGACCACCTCGGGAAACTCCTGGATGACTTCCGAGAAACGCCGCAGCCATTCATGGCTGTGCGAATTGGTGCGGATCGACACGAAGACGGTAACGCGCACATTGACCTTTTCATGGTCGAGAATGGCAACGCGCCGCTTGATGACGCCCTCCTCCTCGAGCTTCTGGATGCGCCTCCAGCAAGGCGTCGTCGACAGCCCGACTTTCTTGGCGACGTCGGCGACCGCGAGTGTCGCGTCCTCCTGCAAGAGGCGGAGGATTTTTCTATCGAGGCGATCCATATCGTGCTCCCAAAGGAATAGAATGCCTATACTCTGCCTTATCCAGGCCTTTCACAAGAAAGGAATTCTGCTGATCGGGCAAAAAGCGAGTGATTTCTTGCTGAAAGGTCAGCCGAGGCGATAGCGGATTTCCGAACGCAGAAAAGGCAGCAAAGCCATTTC
>NZ_RZTF01000157.1:8811-13579 GCF_004023175.1 Mesorhizobium sp. M7A.F.Ca.MR.362.00.0.0 | reverse complement strand
GCGCTACGCCGCTGCCAACGCGCTCTGCTCGTTCGGCCAGAAGGGAGAGCAGGTGCTGCGCGAGATCGCCGCCAGCGACGTCTCGCGCAGGCAGCGCACGGCCTCGCTGATCCTCGCCGAGGGGCCAGCCACCTGATGTTCGACTGGAGCCAAGAGATCGTTCTGGGGGCCTCCATCCTGTCCTGGTTCATCATCGGGGCGGGGCTGGCGCAGACGGCGATCTACCTGCTGCAGCTCATCATCGCCGCCTACGCCCTGTCCAAGCGCCCGCCGGTCGCGCGTTCGGCTCTGCTGTGGCACCGCTATGGCGACGTAGCGCCGCCGATCGCGCTGCTGGTGCCCGCCTACAATGAGGAAGTGAATGTGGTCGAGAGCGTGCACTCGATGCTGGCGCTCGAATATCCGAATTTCGAGGTCATCGTCATCAACGACGGCTCGAAGGATCAGACTCTGCAGCGCCTTATCGAAGGCTTCAAACTGGTGAAATTCCACCGACCCTATGAGGAGGCCCTGACACACAAGCCGATCCGCGGCCTCTATTCCTCGCCGATGACAGAACGGCTGTTCGTGGTCGACAAGGAAAATGGCGGCAAGGCCGATGCCCAGAATGCCGGCGTCAATGTCTGCCGCGCGCCTCTCTTTTGTGTGATCGACGGCGACTCCATCCTCGAGCCCGACGCACTGATGCGCGCGGCCCAGCCCTTCATCGACGATCCCGAGCGCACCATCGCCGTCGGCGGCACGATCCGCATCGCCAACGGATCGAGGATCGAAGCGGGCAGGGTGCGCGAGATCCGCCTACCCAGCCGGTTGCTGGCACTGTTCCAAGTGGTCGAATATCTGCGGGCCTTCCTTATGGCACGGCTGGCCTGGAGCCGCATCAACACGTTGATGCTGGTGTCCGGCGCCTTCGGCGTGTTCCGCCGCGCCGAAGTGGTGGCGGTTGGCGGCTTCACCAAGGGATCGATGGGCGAGGACATGGACCTTGTGATCAAGCTGCATCGCCACATGATGGACACCAAACGCAAATACCGCATCCAGTTCATTCCGGAGCCGGTGTGCTGGACAGAAGCACCCGAGTCACTGCGCGTTCTGGCCAGGCAACGCACGCGCTGGCAGCGCGGTGCGCTCGAGTGCTTCTTCCGCTACCGCTCCATGCTCTTCAACCCCCGCTATGGGCGGGTCGGCTTCCTCGGATTTGGTCACATACTGATTGTCGATGTGCTTGGGCCCATATCGGAGGTGCTGGGCTATGTGCTGATCCCGGCCTTTTGGCTACTCGGCATCCTCTCGACCGAATATCTCTTGGCATTCACGTCGCTGGTTTTCACCTACGGCGTTTGCGTGAGCGTGTGTTCGCTGGTTCTCGAAGAAGCCGAGCTTCAGCGTTTTCCGCGCGCGCGGGACCTTGCCGTACTCACGGCCGTGGCGGTGATCGAGAATTTCGGCTACCGCCAGCTCAACAATTTCTGGCGCGTGAAGGGCTGGTGGCAGTATCTGCGCGCCGACCAGAGCTGGGGCGAGATGACCAGGACCGGCCTGACTGGACCGAAGAAGTGAGCCTCTTCGGCTGACGTCACTTCAGCGTCCGCTCGATCTCCGCAATAAGCGCATCGAGCGCAGTATGTGCGACATCCGACCGCTCGATCAGCAACGTCTCAAGCTCGGACGCTCGCACGCTGATATCCGGAAAGCCGAACGTTCCGGCCCCCCCTGCGAGCGAGTGAGCGATCCCGATCAGCGTATCGCCGGAACTGCTGCCGGGCACAGCCCTCCTCTCACGGGCGGCCTTCAACTCCACGAGCCGATCCGCACACCGGGCAAGGAAACGTTGCTGCAAGGAAGCGAAGGGATCGTTTGAGATAGGCCGATGCTCCGTTGCGGGACGTCGAGGGTCATTCAAGCAGAAAGCGGCGCGGGTTGGAATGGACTGCTTGGTCGAGCACGCCCCCCTGTCGGAGGAGAACGGCACCAGGCTGGTCTGCAACGACACTGGCATGCCTGGGCTGTGGACAAGCGCGCTGCCATCACCAGAAAAAAAGTAATTGGCTGGGGCGCCAGGATTCGAACCTGGGAATGTCGGTACCAAAAACCGATGCCTTACCACTTGGCGACGCCCCAATTGCCGTCAGAGTCGCTTGTGCGGCGCGTTATTAGCAGAGCAGCCAAAAAGCACAATCCTTATGAGTGACGGTTGGAACGCTCGAATTGGGCAGGCAACGCAGCGCTGGCAAATGATATGCAGCGGGCTATTCGGACCACACCGCCATCTCGTTTCCGGCTGGATCGACGAAGTGGAAGCGCCGGCCGCCGGGGAACGGGAAGATCGGTTTGACGATCGTGCCGCCGGCGCTTTCGACAGCGTCGAGGGTTTGCTCCAGATCCCTGCTGTAGAGCACGGGCAGCGGCTTTGATGGCGCTTCCGCGGCATCTGCCTGGAAGCCTCCGTCCAGGCCTTCGGCAAAGGCCGAATAGGTCGGCCCATAATCGGTGAACGACCAGGCAAAGGCGGTACTGTAGAAAGCCTTCAGCCGGTCCAGCGTTCCACCGGTCGCGGGCATTTCCAGATAGTCGAGTTTTCCCGGCAGTTTCATGGCGCACCTGTTTGTTCACTGTATGTTCTACACCAGAATTCCTGACTTGGCAAGTCTTTTTGCCGCATGCTGGAGCACGGCTTTGCTTAATCGATTGTAGTGGCCAGGTGGCTTTGCCGATGTCTTGCCTTTCGCACTGCAGCATCATATCGCTCCAAGGACGGACCGGCGGAACTTTCCGTTTCGCCAATCTTTCCAGTCTCCTGCAACCGGAGAGCGATGCATGAGCAAATGGGTTTTCACCTTTGGCGATGGTGCGGCGGAAGGCCGTGCCAGCGACAGGAATCTCCTGGGTGGCAAGGGCGCCAACCTGGCCGAGATGTGCAGCCTGGGGCTGCCGGTGCCGCCGGGCTTCACCATCACCACGGAGGTCTGCAACGCCTACTACGCCAACGGCCGTATTTATCCGGCCGGGTTGGAAGCCGATGTCGCGGTCGCGCTCGATCACATCGGCCGGCTGACCGGCCGTCGGTTCGGCGACCCGTCGAAACTGCTGCTGGTGTCGGTGCGTTCGGGCGCTCGCGCCTCGATGCCCGGCATGATGGACACCGTGCTCAATCTAGGCCTGAACGACGAGACGGTCGAGGCGCTGGCCGCCGATTCCGGCGACGCGCGCTTTGCCTATGACAGCTACCGCCGCTTCATCCAGATGTATTCCGATGTCGTCATGGGCCTCGACCATGAGGTGTTCGAGGAAATCCTGGAGGATCAGAAAGGCGGGCTCGGGCACGAGCTCGACACCGAACTCACGGCGCTCGAATGGCAAGGCGTCATCGCGCTGTACAAGGCCAAGATCGAGGAAGAGCTCGGCAGGCCTTTTCCGCAGGATCCGCATGAGCAGCTCTGGGGCGCGATATCAGCCGTGTTCTCGAGCTGGATGAACAACCGCGCCATCACCTATCGCCGGCTGCACGACATTCCCGAAAGCTGGGGCACTGCGGTCAACGTCCAGGCCATGGTGTTCGGCAATATGGGCGAAACCTCGGCCACCGGCGTTGCCTTCACGCGCAACCCTTCGACCGGCGAAAAGATGCTCTATGGCGAGTTCCTGGTGAACGCGCAGGGCGAGGACGTCGTCGCCGGCATCCGCACGCCGCAGAACATCACCGAAGCGGCACGTATCGCAGCTGGCTCGGACAGGCCGTCGCTGCAGAAGCTGATGCCTGACGCGTTCCAGTCCTTTGTCACCATCTCCGACAGTCTGGAGAAGCACTACCGCGACATGCAGGATCTCGAATTCACCATCGAGCGCGGCAAATTGTGGATGCTGCAGACCCGCTCCGGCAAGCGCACCGCCAAGGCGGCGCTGAAAATCGCCGTCGAGATGGCGCAGGACAGGCTGATCACGAAAGAGGAAGCCGTCGCCCGTATCGACCCGGCCTCGCTCGACCAGTTGCTGCATCCGACCATCGACCCCAAGGCCGCGCGCGATGTCATCGGCATCGGACTGCCGGCGTCGCCCGGTGCCGCCACCGGCGAGATCGTCTTTTCCTCCGGCGACGCCGAGGAATTGAAGACGCAGGGCCGCAAGGCGATCCTGGTGCGCATCGAAACCAGCCCCGAAGACATCCACGGCATGCATGCGGCGGAAGGCATCCTGACCACGCGCGGCGGCATGACCAGCCACGCCGCGGTGGTGGCACGCGGCATGGGCAAGCCTTGCGTCTCCGGGGCCGGCTCGCTGCGTGTCGACTACAAGGCCGGCACGCTGATGGCGATGGGCTCGACCTTCCGCAAGGGCGACATCGTCACCATTGACGGCGGCAATGGCCAGGTGCTGAAGGGCGCCGTGCCGATGCTGCAGCCCGAACTTTCCGGCGATTTCGCCGCCATCATGGAGTGGGCGGACGCGGTCCGCCGCATGAAAGTGCGCACCAATGCCGAAACGCCGCTCGACGCGCGCATGGCGCGCTCCTTCGGCGCCGAAGGCATCGGCCTCTGCCGCACCGAGCACATGTTCTTCGATGGCGACCGCATCGTCGCCATGCGCGAGATGATCCTGGCAGACACCGAAAAGGACCGGCGCGCCGCACTTGCCAAGCTTCTGCCCATGCAGCGCTCGGACTTCCTGGAACTGTTCGAGATCATGGCCGGCCTGCCGGTGACGATCCGCCTGCTCGATCCGCCGTTGCACGAATTCCTGCCGAAGACCGAGGAGGAGGTGGCCGAGGTCG
>NZ_RZTF01000157.1:3548-8801 GCF_004023175.1 Mesorhizobium sp. M7A.F.Ca.MR.362.00.0.0 | reverse complement strand
CTCCTATCCCGAGATCGCCGAGATGCAGGCGCGGGCCATTTTCGAGGCGGCCGTGGAGGCCGGCAGGAAGGCCGGCGCGCTGGTGGTCCCCGAGATCATGGTGCCGCTCGTCGGCCTGGTGAAGGAACTCGATTACGTCAAGGCGCGCATCGATGCGGTTGCCAAGAGCGTCATGGACGAAACCGGCGTCAAGATCGATTACCTCACGGGAACCATGATTGAGCTCCCCCGCGCCGCGATCCGTGCCCATGTCATTGCAGAGTCGGCCGAATTCTTCTCCTTCGGCACCAACGACCTGACCCAGACGACCTTCGGCATCTCGCGCGACGATGCGGCCTCGTTCCTGGAAACCTACCGCCAGAAGGGCATTATCGATCAGGACCCGTTCGTCTCGCTCGACATCGACGGCGTCGGCGAACTGGTGCGCATGGCCGCGCAAAAGGGCAGGGCGACGCGGCCAGACATCAAGCTCGGCATCTGCGGCGAACATGGCGGCGATCCGGCCTCGATCCGCTTTTGCGAAGAGGTCGGCCTCGACTACGTGTCCTGTTCGCCCTATCGCGTACCGATCGCCAGGCTGGCGGCCGCGCAGGCTGCGGTGCTGGTTGCGAAGGCAGGCCGCCGATAGGATCCATCCAGCTTACCGTTTTGTAAGGCAATTCACGCGAACGTGCTGGCGGCGTCGCGCAATCTCGACATTGTTCCTGCCCAATTTGCGGCTATCCGCAAATTGCTCCCGGAAACAGATGCTGCAGATTTCTCCCGCGCCGTTCCACTCGATCCTGGTCGTCCAAACCAAGTTCATAGGCGATCTCGTCCTCGCCTCGGCGCTCGCCAAGAACCTGCGGCTCGCATTCCCCGGCGCCAGCATCGTCTTTCTGTGCGAGGCTCGCTTCGAGAGCTTCGTGATCGCCCATGATATAGCTTCCGAGGTGGTCACATTCAGGCGCGACCGCATGCGCGGCACGTCCTTGGAGCGCGGGAAAGAGCTTTACGCCATGGTGCGGGCGTTGCGCCGCTTCCGTTTCGACCTGACCATCGACCTGACCGACTCGAAGACGTCGCGCATCGTCACCGGGCTCGTCAACGCCAAGACCCGTGTCGGTTACAGTCCTTCCGAAAGACCCTTGCGTATGCTGGAGCGGCAACCCGCCAACGTTTTTGCCAAGCCCTACGGCTTTGATGGTCAGCATTTCCTGTACCGCTACCTCTCGCCGCTCGAAGCGCTCGGCATCGAACTTCGCACGGTGATTCCAAACCTTCAGCCGCTGCCAATGGAAACGGCTAAAGCATTGGCGCTGCTGGGTAAGCGCCATCTGCGGCCAAACGCATTCATCGCCGTGCATGCGGGTGCAAGCTTCGAGGGCCGACGTTGGCAGCCGGAGCGGTTTGCAGCGGCGATCGTCGAGATTGCCGGCGAGACCGGCCTGGACGTAGTCCTGGTGGGCGGCCCGGACGAGCGCGAGATCGCCGAACGTATCGTCGCCAGGACCGCGCCGTCGGTCGTCAATCTCGTCGGTGACCTGTCGCTTGAAAGCCTGCTGGCGGTGCTGAAACAGGCCCGGCTGTTTCTCGGCAATGAGAGCGGCCCGATGCACATGGCCGCAGCCACCGGAACCCCGGTTGTCGGATTGTTCGGTCTGACGGAGCCGTCGCGCTGGGGTCCCGTCGGCGTGCCCAGCATCTCGCTCCAGCCGCCGATGCCTTGCGCCTGCATGGCCGAAAACCTCTGCCGCGCGCCGGATCCCAGCAAGGCATGCTGCGTCTGGGGCCTGGAGGTCAAGCCTGTGGTCGATGCCGTGCGCGAGGTTCTTTCGCGCACCGAAATGAAACTGGAACACGCCATCTGAGATCATGCGCCGCATGCACGACCGCTCTCGACGCGGTGGAATGACCTGTCGCCCACAGGAACGGTCACATTGTCGCGGAGCGCTTTTCTGCTATGCGCCATCCCGATTTCCGCCTTCATGCGGGTCGTTGGGATGCCTGCTTGAAATGACGGGTCCGGGAATCGGTTTGATGCGCCTGCTGCAAAAAAATCTCTGCATGATCGCCCTGTCGTGGGCGATGGCATCCGCCAGCCATGCCGCGCCCCTCGTCGAGCCGACGCTGCACATCAAGTCGCAGGCGAGCGGAGCCGGCCGTGTGGCGCTTACGCTCGACGCGTGCGGTGGGCAGACCGACAACCGGATCCTTTCGGCGCTGGTGGACAACAAGATCCCCGCCACCATTTTCGTGACCGGCATCTGGCTGAAGCGAAACGCCGCCGCCGTCGAGATCATGCGGGCGCATCCCGATCTGTTCGAGCTGGAAAACCATGGTGGCCACCACATCCCGGCGGTCGACACGCCGCGGAAAATCTACGGCATCCGCAGCGCCGGCAGCCCGGATGCGGTGCTGGCCGAGGTCGAATCGGGAGCTGCCGCTCTTACCGGGACCGGCGAGCCGGCGCCGAAATGGTTTCGTGGCGCAACCGCGGAATACAGCCCGTCGGCAATCGCCATGATCCGCAAGCTTGGCTTCAAGGTCGCGGGGTTCTCGATAAACGGCGACGGCGGCTCTTTGCTTGGCGCCAAGGAGACCGCCCGGCGCATCGCGGCGGCCAAGGATGGCGACGTCATCATCTCGCACATCAACCAGCCGACCCATGCGGCCGGCGAAGGCGTGGTGCAGGGGCTGCTGGCGCTCAAGGCCAAGGGCTTGACCTTTGTGCGGCTCGACGATGCCGAGGGCATCGGCAATAACGGTACGACGGAGTGAGTGGCCAGCCGAGCATATCTCGATGCCTTCGGCGTTGGCTCAGTCCGGTTTGGCTTCGATCGTGACCTTGCTGGCGTAGAATGCGCCGTGGTTGCGGATTTCAGCCATCTCGTCGAAAGGCCGCTCGTAGGCCCACATGGCGTTCTGGCCGGTCTCGCCGGCAGGCAGCACGCTCCAATAGCTTGCATCGCCCTTGTAGGGGCAATGGGTCGAGTGGTCGTTGCGGCCGAGCTTGCCGAAATCGATGTCGGCGAACGGAATGTAGAAGGCCGCCGGATAGGGGGCCTCGGTCAGCACCTTGGCCTCCGTTGTTGAAGCGATGACCACGTCTCCGACACGCACGGTAACGGTGCCGGCATAGGGCTCGACAGTGATGATTTTGTCCGGGTTGCGTTGGAAACCGGGTGCGGGGTTGGCGGTCTGATCCATGCGGGGGGCTCTCCTTGCGTCGACTTTAAGTGTGTCGCGCAAGCGCATTGCGCAAGCCGCTATCGCCATCCAACACGCAAAACTTGCCTAGCCGACGCCGATGGATCGCCCCTTGGAATCCTCGGGATACTTGTCGTCAGCGGTCAGGCAGCGGCCTTGAACACGTCCATGAGACCGGCATAGGCGGCAGCGATCCCGGCGACCGGGTTGCTGCTTCTCGAGACGGTCTCGACCTTCAGGGAACCGCCGCCGGTAGGCAAGGTGAGCAGCAGGAACTGGCGGTTTCCGCCATCGCCGACTGACGCGGCCGCGACGTGCTGGTCCTCGCCCTGATTCTGGACGCACATCTTGAACAGCAGCGTGCCGCCGACCGCTTCCAGCGCGCCGCCGACAACTTCGACAAATTCATCTTCGGAAACAGTCTTCGTGTCCGGCACCAGATCGGCCAGACTTTCGGCAAGCGTACTCTCGAGAGCCTTGTCGTCGAGCTGCGCGTCCATGCGAACCTCTTTCAGTCGCCAATCGCCCCCCTTTGCCCGTTAACGAAACTTAACGCCGACGATGGCCGGATTGTGGCGGTTTTCCACCAATGCGGCGCTCAGGGGTGCTGGCGGCTGGACAATCCGCCGGTTCGCTCCACAATAGCCCGAAAAGCACAACGCAAAAGCGTGAGGGAGGACCGAATGCTGGGACTGATGCAGGAATGGCCGCTGCTTTGCCATAAGCTCATCGACAATGCCGAGCGGCAGCATGGCGTGCGCGAGATCGTGTCGCGCTCGATCGAAGGGCCGATCGTGCGCACCACCTACGCCGACATCCATCGTCGCGCCCTGAAGGTCGCCCAGCGGCTGGAGCGTGACGGTTATGGGATGGGCGACCGTATCGCCACGCTGGCCTGGAACACCGCGCGCCACATCGAGGCCTGGTACGGCATCATGGGCATCGGCGCCATCTACCACACGCTCAATCCGCGGCTGTTTCCCGAGCAGATCGTCTGGATCATGAACCATGCCGAGGACAAGGCAGTCTTCGTCGACCTGACCTTCGTGCCGCTGCTCGAGAAGATCGCCGGCGCCGTCAAGTCGCTGAAACAGGTGATCGTGCTGACCGACAGGGCGCATATGCCGCCGACGACATTGCCCAACGCGGTCGCCTATGAAGATTGGCTTGACGAAGCGGATGGCGACTTCGCCTGGAAGACCTTCGACGAAAGCACCGCCGCCGGCATGTGTTACACGTCCGGGACCACGGGCGATCCCAAGGGCGTCGTCTACAGCCATCGTTCGAACGTGCTGCACGCCATGATCGCTGCCATGCCCGACGCCATGGGGCTGTCGTCGCGCGATACGATCCTGCCTGTCGTGCCGATGTTTCACGCCAATGCCTGGGGCCTTGGCCAGAGCGGGCCGATGATCGGTGCCAAGCTGGTCATGCCCGGCTGCAAGATGGATGGCGCGTCGATCTATGAGCTGCTCGACACCGAGAAGGTGACCTTCAGCGCCGCCGTGCCGACCGTCTGGATGATGCTGCTGCAGCATCTGGAGGAGACCGGCAAGAAGCTTCCCTATCTCAACAAGGTCGTCATCGGCGGCTCGTCGTGCCCGCGCGCGATCATGACCAAGTTTCAGCAGAACTACGATGTCCAGGTTATCCACGCCTGGGGCATGACCGAAATGTCGCCGCTCGGCACGCTGTGTACCCTGAAGCCGGACCATGCCGGTCTTGAGGGCGAAGCCCGGCTCGACGTCCAGCAGAAACAGGGCTACCCGCCCTTCGGCGTCGAAATGAAGGTGACCGACGACGACAACAACGAGCAGCCCTGGGACGGCAAGACTTTTGGCCGCCTGAAAGTGCGTGGGCCGGCCGTTGCCCGTGCCTATTATGGCGACGCCGGCGTGGAGCAGTTCGATGAGGATGGCTGGTTCGACACTGGCGACGTCGCCCACATCGACGCCGGCGGCTACATGCAGATCACCGATCGCGCCAAGGACGTCATCAAATCCGGCGGCGAATGGATTTCGACCATCGACCTCGAGAACCTGGCTGTCGGCCATCCCGATGTCG
>NZ_RZTF01000157.1:0-3538 GCF_004023175.1 Mesorhizobium sp. M7A.F.Ca.MR.362.00.0.0 | reverse complement strand
GGCAGCCATCGGCGTTCAGCATTCGAAATGGGGCGAACGGCCGCTGCTGGTCGTCGTCCGCAAACCGGGCAAGGAACCGACCAAGGCTGACATTCTCGGGTTCATGGACGGCAAGGTGGCCAAATGGTGGATGCCGGACGATGTCGCTTTCGTCGGCGAAATTCCGCACACCGCAACCGGCAAGATCCAGAAGATCACCTTGCGCCAGCAATTCAAGGACTATCGCTTGCCGACCGATTGACGCGATGGTGCATGTTTCGGCTTCATGCCATCGCAAAAAGGCACTAAGTCTCCGTTCGGGTTGGGGCAGCACGGAAAACGATGGTTAGCATTCCTGAACGGCAAACGTCGAAGGCGGCCGGCTGGTCGCGGCGCACGGCCGCTTTTTCGTTGGTGCTGCTGCTGACGGTCTTTGTGGGCCATCGCTTCGATCTCGTCGAAACTCCTGTCTTTCTGTGGGTGCTCGGCATTGTCGCGCTGCTGGCGGCGATGGCGCTGTTGTTTGCCGGGTTTGCCTTTTCGCGGCTGTGGAATTTCGGTGACCGCGGCGGCCGCGACCTGACGGTCGGCGCGCTGCTGGCACTGCTGGTGCTCGCACCCTACGGCGTCGCCGCCTACTGGGCGACGATCTATCCGCCGCTCAGGGATATCTCGACGGATTTCGACGAACCGCCGGCGCTCGACGTGAGCGACCGGACGAAGGATATGAACGTGCTTGCGCCGTCGACGCCTGGGGAACAGCGGCTGCAGGCCGATAGCTATCCGCTGGTCAGCGCACGCAGCTACGACCTGCCGTTCGAGACTGTCGTCAATGCCGTCGAAACCGTACTCGACCGGCGCGACTGGGAGCTGTCGGAGCCCTATCCCGATCTCGCCGGGCAAAGCGAGGTGACCATCACCGCCGTCGCCAAGGGCTTCGTGATCGGCCTTCCCGCCGATGTGGCGATCCGCGTGACGGACGATGGCGACACGGTCATCGTCGATATGCGGTCGGCATCCCGCTACGGCCGCTACGACCTTGGCGACAATGCCGCGCGCATCACCGAATTCCTGGCGGAGCTCGACCAGGAAGTCGCCGGTCAGGTCGGCGCCGCGCCAGCCGAATAAGGCTTCGGCACTTGGCAGCGGTCCAGGTTGGCCTGTCCGGCCGGCGTGAAAATGCCGTCGATGGCCGGTGCGGCGTCGGTCACAACCAGGCCGCGCGCCGTCAGATCCTCGAGATGGGCAAGCACCGACAATCCGGCGGCGCCATGCAGCCGCGGGTCGGTGTCCCTGTAGATCGCCTTGACCATGTCCACGATCGTCCGGTCCCCCTCTTTGACCCGCTCCAGAATGGCGCGCTCGCGCATCTTGCGATGCGTCTTCAACCCGCGCATGAAAGCGCGCGGTGCTGTCACCGGCCCGCCATGTCCTGGCAACAGCAAGCGGTCCCCGCGTTCGATCAAGCGGTCCAGCGAGGCCATGTAGTCGGCCATCGCCCCGTCCGGCGGGGCGACGATGGAGGTTGCCCAGGCCATGACATGATCGGCCGAAAACAGGATGCCGGTTCCCTGCAGCGCGAACGCCGCATGATTGGCGGTGTGGCCCGGGGTCAGAACCGTCCTGATCGACCAGCCGTCGCCGTCGACCACCTCGCCGTCGGGCAGGGCGACATCAGGGATGAAAGCCGTGTCGGCACTGGCATCGAGCGCATTGGTCTCGCCGATATGCAGGGCTCTTGCCGGCCGGTGCGGCCCCTCTGCCAGCACGAGGGCGCCGGTGCGCTCTTTCAGCCGGGCCGCCAGCGGGGAGTGGTCGCGATGCGTGTGGCTGACGAAGATATGGCTGACCGGCCGGCCTGCGATCACCTCGATCAGGGTCCGCAGATGCGCCTCGTCCTCCGGCCCCGGATCGATCACCGCCAGCGTATCGCGGCCAACAACGTAGCTGTTGGTGCCGTGAAAGGTGAAGGGGCTTGGATTGCGGGCCGTGATGCGCTGGACATCGGGCGCGACATTCACCCCCTGGCCATAGAAGGGGTCGAAGCCGGTATCGAATTTCAGTGCCATGCATCGGTGCCTTGTTTCGGGAAACGGCAAAACCGATTGCCGCACAACACGCAAGCCAATATAGGAGGATGTGAGGCCGCGAACATCGGAGTGCGGCAATCGGATTGGGGAAATACCATGGCAATTGCAACTACGATGCGTCCGCTTGTTTCTCTGGCTCTGCCGCAAAACGGCGCGGCGCGGCTGGCAACGCAGCTTTTCCTGGCCATCGCCGGAACGCTTGTGCTGACACTGTCGGCCAAGACCAAGGTAATGCTCGGGCCGGTCGACATTTCGATGCAGACGCTGGCCGTGCTGCTGATCGCCGCCGCCTTCGGCATGCGTCTCGGCGTCGCCACCCTGCTGCTCTACATGGCCGAGGGCGCCATGGGCTTCCCCGTCTTCCAGAGCACGCCTGAAAAGGGTCTCGGCATTGCCTACATGCTCGGCTCGACCGGCGGCTATCTCGCCGGCTTCGTGGTCATGGCGGCAATTGTCGGCTGGGCGGCGGATCGCGGCTGGGACCGCCATCCGATCAAGCTTTTCAACGCCATGCTGGTTAGCGAAGTCGTCATGATGGCAATGGGCTTTGCCTGGCTGGCGCTGCTCATCGGTCCGGAAAAGTCGTGGCAGTTCGGCATCGTGCCGTTCATCGTCGGCGACCTGATCAAGGTGGCGCTCGCGGCAAGCCTGGTGCCGGCCGTCTGGACGCTGCTGAAGCGCGGCTGAAGCGCGCGATCGAAGAAACGGCCAGGGGCAATCAAGCCACTGGCCGGAGCGGCGTCACTGGCGGATTTCCGGTCTGATGTCCGCCAACCTCGATAGATTGTCGGTTATATCGCCCTAACGCTGCGACATCTTCAGTAATGATCATTAAGCCGCTTTATTAGCCCAGGCTTTTCAATTTCCCGAACTGTTGATCTGAGAAATAGATGCTTGCTGGCGCGGCCGCGCTGTCGTAGCTCTTGGTCTTCGACTGTATCGAATCGCCGGGGGGCGAGACGTCCGATTCGTTGTTGTGAACGATCAGGTCAGATGCATTATCGCGCTGGTCTGTCGCCGATACGGCAGCTTCGGGGAAGGGGGGAAGACGTTGAATGTCGCAGCGTCGACTATTGTCGGAAGCCGGCACTTCCTGTTCAGGATTCGGTTTCAACTGCTTGGCGGACTGACATTCGCGATTTTTGCGCCGGCGATCATCCGGATTGTCTTCAATCCTGAATTCATCTATTCGGCCAATCTTCAGGTAACAGTAGCCGCTGCGGTCATCGCGCACCTTGTGGGCTTCTTGTCTTATCGCCGCATCGGAAATTTCCCGGGCGTGGCCGCGGCAAGTTACATCTTGCCGACATTTGCCCTGTCCTACGGGGCTGTTTTCCTGACCATCTTCTTTTTTCGGTTCGAGTACAGCCGGTTTCAGGCTGCCGCCAGTTTCACGCAGTCCACGCTCTGGTACTTCGGCCTGAGCCTGTTGACGCGGCGTCTCGATCCGTACCGGCTCGTGGTGATTC
>NZ_RZTF01000156.1:0-13572 GCF_004023175.1 Mesorhizobium sp. M7A.F.Ca.MR.362.00.0.0 | reverse complement strand
GAGGATGACGAGGTCGAGCCGATCCTGAGTGACGGTGAAGGCGCGCGCCACTTCCACCATCTGGCGCCGGCCGATCGACAGATCGCCGACAATATCGGACGCCGAAATGCTGTGGCCCGGAAAGATCTCGTCGAGCTTGGCGGTGATCAGATCCGCCGCCTTGCGCCGCCAACTGAGCCCGCGCAGCGACGCGTGGTTGATGCGCGTGTTCTCGGCGACGCTGAGGTTGGGGCACAGCGACAGTTCCTGGAAGACGCAGCGTATGCCGAGCTGCTGCGCCCGCGACACCGAGTAGTTGTCCTCGGTGTCGCCATGCACGCCGATCTTGCCGCTGTCGGGCACCAGCGTGCCAGCCACCATGTGCATCAGCGTCGATTTGCCGGCGCCATTGTGGCCGACGAGACCGACGCATTCGCCGGGACCGACATGGAAATCCACGCCGCCCAGCGCGCGAACGGCGCCGAAATGCTTTTCGGCGCCGTTCAGTCTGATGATGTCAGCGTTCCCTTCAGGCATGCTCAACGATACTCGCTTGGCTGTACGGACGGCAACGCTTGGCCGAACTCACTTGATGTTGGCTTTGATGGCCGCGATCGCGTCTTCCTGCGTGTATTCGTGGCTGGCGACGCCGCCCTTGGGGATCTTCGGCAGCTCGGCCTCGAAATCGTCCTGTGTGAAGGCCAGATACGGCACCAGCAGATCGTGCGGAATGTCGGTGCGGCCGTCGAGCACCTGCTGCGCCACCCAGAAGGCGAGCGACGACACGCCGGGCGCGATCGAGGCCGACCAGGTCTGGTAGCCGTCCTTGTCCTTCTGCTCCTTCCACCACTGCAGCTCGTCCTGGCGGTTGCCCATGATGATGGTCGGGCGCGGCTTGCCGGCGGCGGCGAAGGCCTGGGCCGCGCCGTAACCGTCACCGCCCTGGTCGACCACGCCGACGATGTCGGGCAGCGACGGCAGGATGGTCGCCACCGCCTTTTGCGCCGTCGTCTGGTCCCAGTCGCCGGTCACCGAACCGACGATCTTGAACTCGGGATGGGCCGCGACCCCCTCGAGGATGCCGGCATGGATGGCATCGTCGATCGAGGTCCCGGCAAGGCCGCGGATTTCAAGCAGATTGCCGCCCTTGGGCTGGAATTTGGCCATCTGCTCGATTTCCTGCTTGCCCATGTCCTTGAAGTCGACGACGACGCGGTAGGCGCAAGGTTCGGTTACGGTGCCGTCGAAGGAGACGACGACGATGCCGGCATCGCAAGCCTGTTTGATGGCGCCGTTGAGCGCATCCGGCGAGGCTGCGTTGATGACGATCGCGTCATAGCCCTGCAGGATCAGGTTCTGCACCTGTGCAGCCTGCGTCGGCACCTCCTTGTCGGCGGTGGTGAAGATGTCGGCCGCGCCGACGATCTTGTCGGCGACCGCCTTCTTGGTGACGATGCCATAGCTGTCGAGCATCGCCTGCCGCCAGGAATTGCCGGCATAATTGTTGGAAAAAGCGATCTTCTTGCCACTGGTGTCGGCCAGCGCCGTGCCCGAGGCGAGCATTGCCGCCAGAGCGCCCAGAACGAACAGTTTCTTCATGTCGTTATCCTCCCAGATGTGTTGACTGCTGCATTCCCACCGGCTTTGACCCCGGCCTCACTCCCAACTCTGATTTGAGCACGGATTATCGCGAGCTCAAAACAGTCTCAATCCCGGCACGCGCACCCTGAGCCGGTACAGCGACGTCGACGCGGTGATGTAGAGGCTTTGCAGATCGTCGTCACCGAAGGTGAAATTCGCGCAATCCTCGGGCGTCCGGATGACGCCAAGAATGGCACCCGAGGCGTCGAAAATGTGGATGCCGCCGGGTCCGGTGCAGTAGAGATTGCCGCGGCTGTCGATCTTCATGCCGTCGGGCGCCCCCGGCCCCTCGCCCTCGGTCACCGCCCACACCGCGCCGCCATCGAGGTCGCCATTGGCTTCGACGCCGAACACCCTGACGTGCCCGCGTTCGGTGTCGTTGATGAACAGCCGCGACTCGTCCAGCGAAAAGCAAAGCCCGTTCGGCTGCCCGAAATCGTCAGCCAGCAATGTCAGCCGGGCGCCATCGCCATCGATGCGGTAGACGCCCTGGAACGGCAGGTCCTGTGGCCGTGGCACGCCATAGAATTCCCTCCGGCCATAGCCCGGATCGGTGAAATAGATCGATCCGCCGGTGGCAACGACGATGTCGTTCGGGCTGTTGAGCTGCTTGCCCTGATGGTGCGTGGCAAGCACCGTCGCGCTGCCGTTGGGCTCGGCGCGGGTCACGCGGCTTGTTGCGTGCTCGCAGGTGACCAGCCGCCCCTGGCGGTCCAGCGTGTTGCCATTGGCCTTGTGGCTCGGCGCGCGGAACAGCTCGATCTCACCTTCGGCATTGCGGCGATACATCCGGCTTTCCGGAATGTCGGAAAAGACCAGCCATTTTTCGTAAGGGTGCCAGACCGGACCTTCGAGGAAGCCGAAGCCGCTCGCCAGCGTCTCAATGGTCGCATCGCCGACGACGTCGTCGAAGCCGGAATGGCGCGCACGCGCCGACACCGACATCATCGGCTCCCGGCGCGAACAGCCGTGCTACTCCGCATGGTGACGAATGGCATGAGCGCTTCCCGTTATAGTCTTCTTGTTGGGGCAGAGCGTAGGCGCGGTACCGACGAGCCGATACGGGTCAAAGCGCACGGCCGACTGTGCGTTTGCACAGTCTGCCGTGCCTATCGAGCACAGGATAGCGACGACGTCAGATCAGGGCCGGCGACCACTCCGCAAAAGCGCGGTCAAGGTTGCGCTCGCGCACGCCACAGCCACGAGCACGACCACGCCGGCAGCGTTGGACTCCTGTTGTGTTCGAGCCGAGTCGTGCTGCGCGGGTAAAGGCCCGTGAACCAACGTGTTCAGATCGGACCGGCTGCCGTGCCGAACGGAATAGGCGCGCGTGAACTCGGCACCGAGGAGGAAAATTTCCGACGAGTAGTAAACCCAGAGCAATATGACGAGCAGGCCGCCCGCGGCGCCATACGAAGACGCAATCGCGCTGGTGCCGATATACCAGCCGATAAGCGATTTTCCCAATGTGAACAGGGCCGCGGTCCCGACAGCGCCAATTGCGACATCGCGCCATTCCAGCGTTCGGTCGGGTAAAACCTTGTAAATGGCGGCAAACATCACGGAGATAAGTGCAAACGAAACGACGCCGTTGATCCCGCTGAGTATGATCGTTCCGAACGGCAGATAGGCGTTGATAAAATCGCCCAGTGCCGAAATCGCAGTGCTTGCGATGAGAGAGACCAGCAACAGGAACCCGAGTGCGGCCACCAACCCCAGACTGGCGGCCCGTGCCCGCACCAGACGCGACAGAGAGTTGCCTTGCGGTTCGATCTTCCAGATTGTGTTCAACGACTGCTGCATTTCGCCGAAGACACCAGACGCGGCCACCAACAAGGTGACCAGCCCTATGATCGCGGCCCAGGTGCCGTACAGACTGTCGGATGCACTTTCCAGCGCAGTCTTCAGGAGATCGGCGCTTTCCGGTCCCATCAGCCCTGATATCTGCGCGGACAAGGCCAATTGTGCGGCATCGTGGCCGAAGACGAGACCAGCAATCGCAACCATGATCAGCAAGATCGGCGCCAGCGAGGTGGTGGCATAGAAAGCCATCGCAGCACCATGGCTAAGCGCATTGTCGTTGATGAAGCCGACTATGCTTTCACGCACCAGATGCCATGAATCTGTGATTGAGGGTCGCACTTCGGGTCCGCAGGCATTGAGTTGGCGTTCACTAGCAATGCGCCTGACCTTCCGAAGTTCCGGGGCGTGGCCGCCGCTGTTTCAGTGCTCCGCCAGCCAGGCATCGAGCCGGTCCTGTTCGCGGCGCAGTGCGTCGATGTTGATCAGGCCACGCGCCATGGCGAGATAGATCGCCCGTGTCCGCGAGTTGAACACGGAAGCATCGCCGGCGCCGTCCTCCGCCGGCACGATGCCGAGCTTGTCGTAGCAGTGCTTGATGCGGCTCTGCGCACCACGGATCGACAGGCCGCGCCGCGCCGCGATCGCCCGGTCGGTCAGGCCGAGCGCGATGTCGATCAGGCTCTCATATTCGCCGTCGGTGATGCCCTCGAACTTGTCCTGCACGCGGTGCTGGATGCCGCGGATCTCGCGGTCGATGATGCAGTGGCCTTCGCGGAAAACCCCGCGCAGCGCAGACCGCATGCCCTCCTCCGTCGCCGATTTGAGCACATAGCCGTAGACCGAACCGGGCGGCACGATGCGCGCCACGCCGCGCACATAGGCTTCGTCGGCGAAATTCGACCAGAACAGGATGTGCGTGCCGGCGCGGCGGTTCCAGATCGCCTTGGCAACTTCGATTCCCGTCGCCTTCGGCATCTGCAAATCGAGCACGACATGCAGTGGCTCGCGTTGGGCCGCCAGGTTGATGGCGTCCTCGCCGTCGCTCGCCTCGATCACCTCGACGTCGCCGGGCCACAGCTGCTCCACCGTCCGCCGCGCGAAGCTACGGTGCAGCCCGTCATTCTCGGCGATCATCACAAGCATCACATGGCCTCCGATACGGCGAACTCGCCAGGCACCGCTGCCGCCGCCAATTCTCGCGACGGCTGGCGGTCGATCTCGACGACGACACGGGTGCCGCCGTTCTTGCGGCCGGCCTGGCCGATACGCAGCCGCGCCCCGATAAGGGCTGCCCGCGTGTGCATATGGCCGATGCCGCCATACGCAGCCGGGTCGACGGTGCCGCAGCCCTGGCCGTCATCCGTCACGATCACCCGCAGCACGCTCGCGGTCGACGCCAGCAGCACGTCGATGCGGTGCGCAGCGGCATGGCGAACGGCATTGTTGATCGCTTCCTGCACGATCCGGTAGAGCGCGGTCCGCACTGGCTCCGGCAAACTGTCGGCGCCGCCGTCGCTGGTGTCGGCGATGCGCACGGCGATCGGCGGCTTGGCCTTGCTGACACTGCGGTTGAGATGCGCTTCGACCGCATCGCGCAGGCCGAACAGTTCGAGCACGCTCGGCCGCATGGCGTCGACGATGTGGCGCAGTTCCGTCAGGCAGCCGGCGACCTCCTGCTCGAGGTCGGCAAGCTGCGCGGCCCGCGCCACGCCCTGGCCGCGCAAGGCCGAAAGCTGGCGCGCGATGCGGGCGAGATCGGCAAGCGTCTGGTCGTGCAGGTCCATGACCATGCGGCGGCGTTCGCGCTCCATGCCCTCGGTCAATAATTGCGAGGCGCCGACGCGCAGCAGTTCGACGCGGTTGCGCGCCTCGCTCTCGGCCAGCATGGCGCGGCGCGCCTCCTCGGTCTGGATCAGCGCGAAGATATAGGGCGCGATCAGATCGGCGCATTGCTGGGCGACCGCGACATCGGCAAGCGTGTAGCAGCCGATTTCGTGCCGACTGATGTTGAGCGCGCCGATGACGCTACCGCGCGCCCTGAGCGGCACGATGATGCGGCTGCGCAGCTTGGCCGCGAAAATCGGCTCGTCGAAAGCGCCGGCAAAATGAAAACGGTCGTCGACAAGCGCGTTGTCCGACAACAGGTAAGGCGTCTTGCCCCACAACACGAAGCGAATCGGACTGCCTTCCACCGGATGCTGGGCGAGCTCGCTCCAACTGGTGTGGAAACCGGCTTCGTAGCAGGCATGCATGCGCCCATCGTGAGACAGCACAGCCAGATCGATATGGTCGTGCGGGATGAGCGTGCCGATCTCGATGGCGGTCGCGCGGAACGCCGTGCCGGGATCGATATGGCCGGCAAGCGCCCGCGATATCGCCAGCAGCCGGTCGATCAGGACCAGGGACACTTCCGCCATTGCTTTCACGATCCTCCCGTGCCGCGAAATAGTGGACGCATGCCGCCGCCGCTGTCAACGACGGCGCCGTTGACTATAGGAATTTTTTCTTGACTCGGTGACCTCAGCTATGGTACATTTTTGTCCATGGTGCTGATTTGCGCCAGTGACCCGCCGCACAGGCGGGTTATTCGCTTGATGCTCCGTCAGCCAATGGCGGGCGAAGGCTCCGAAGAAACCCGTCAGCCCGAGTTCGTTGCCCTGCCGTTGGACCGGCCGATCAACTTGCGGTGCAATGATTGTAAAGGGTTCGCGTCCTGGTCTAGGGAGGAGGCCAGGAGAGCGAAACAGAATGCCAGTGACGCAAAACGTTGCTCCGGGCGCCCCGGGGATCCCGGCGCGCTGGACATCAAGCGCCAAGAGTGGCGTCGGAACGTCGCTTTCGCCGGCCGGCCGGATCTGGTTTACGATCAGCCACGGCATCCTCAACGAAGTCTACTATCCGCGCGTCGACAGCGCCTGCACCCGCGACCTCGGCTTGATCGTCACCGGTCCCGGCGGCTATTTTTCGGAAGAGAAACGCGATGCCGGGCATACGATCGAACCGTTCGAGGACGGCGTGCCCGCCTACAGGCTGGTCAATACGGCGAATGACGGCGCCTGGCGGATCGAAAAGCGTATCCTCGCCGACCCGGAGCGCCCGGCGCTGCTGCAGGAAATCACCGTCACGGCGCTGAAAGGGGTGCCCGGTGGCTACCGCGTCTACGCGCTTCTGGCGCCGCATCTGGTCAATGCCGGCATGGGCAACACCGCCTGGGTCGGCGAGCACGAGGGAAAGCCCATGCTGTTCGCCTCGGGGCGCGGCTCTTGCCTGGCGCTGGCCTCGTCGCTGCCCTGGCGAACCGGTTCGGCCGGCTATGTCGGCTTTTCCGACGGTTGGCAGCAACTCCACAATACAGGTGAGCTCGACGCTGCATACCAGCGGGCCGAGGACGGCAATGTTGCGCTGACGGGCGAGATCGGCTTTTCCGCGACCAGGACCAAGGCTTTGCTGGCGCTGGGATTTGGCGCGACGCCTGAGGAGGCCGCGGAACATGCTTTCGCCAGCCTGAAGCAGGGTTTTGAACCCGCGGCGAAATCCTATCTTCAGAACTGGCGCAATTGGCAAAAGGGCTTGCTGCCGCTGGACGACCGGCACGCGGTGCCCGGGATCAACTTCTATCGCACCAGCACCGCGGTACTGGCGACGCACCGGTCGATCGCGACACCAGGCGCCGCGGTCGCCAGCCTGTCGATCCCGTGGGGCTTCAACAAGGGTGACGACGACCTCGGCGGCTACCATCTGGTCTGGCCGCGCGATCTGGTCGAGACGGCGGGCGGCTTTCTTGCTGCCGGCGATGCTGCCTCGGCCCTGCAAATCCTCGATTACCTCAGCTCCATCCAGCAGCCGGACGGCCATTGGCCGCAGAACGCCTGGCTCGACGGATCGGCCTATTGGCCCGGCATCCAGATGGACGAATGCGCCTTTCCGCTGCTGCTGGCCGACGCTTTGCGCCGCGCCGGCCATTTGCCGCGCGCCAGGCTCATGACCTTCCTGCCGATGATCGAGCGCGCCGCCGGCTATGTCGTGCGCAACGGACCCGTCACCGGCGAGGACCGCTGGGAAGAGGATGCCGGCTACAGCCCGTTCACGCTCGCCGTCGAAATCGCCGCACTGCTTGCCGCGGCAGACCTGCTCGACGCCTGCGGCAAGACAGACGCCGCGACCTATCTGCGCGAGACATCAGACGTCTGGAACGACCAGGTCGAGCGCTGGACCTACGTCACCGGCACGGCGATCTGCAGTCAAGTCGGCGTCGAAGGCTACTATGTCCGCATAGCACCACCCGACAGCGCCGAGGCCGGTTCGCCGAAGGACGGCTATGTCCCGATCAAGAACCGGCCGCCCGGCGACACGGATCGGCCCGCCAAGGAGATCGTCAGCCCGGATGCACTGGCACTTGTCCGCTTCGGTCTGCGGGCGGCCGACGATCCGCGCATGACAGACACGGTCAAGGTCATCGACGCGCAATTGCGCTGCGATCTGCCGCAAGGGCCGCTCTGGTACCGCTACAACGGCGATGGCTACGGCGAGCATGAAGATGGCGCGCCTTTCGATGGCAGCGGCCAGGGTCGCCCCTGGCCGCTGCTGGCCGGCGAACGCGCCCACTATGAGCTGGCGGCGGGGCGCAGGGAAAAGGCGGCAAGCCTGCTGGCTGCGCTGGAAGGCTCGGCCGGGCCGGGCGGCCTGTTGCCGGAGCAGGTCTGGGACGGCGCCGATCTGCCGGAACGCGAACTGCTGCACGGCCGACCCTCGGGCAGCGCCATGCCGCTGGTCTGGGCGCATTCGGAGCATATCAAGCTGCTGCGCTCGCTGCGCGACGGCGCGATCTTCGACATGCCGCCGCAAGGCGTCAAGCGCTATATCGAGGACAAGACCGTATCCTCGTTCAGGACCTGGCGGTTCAACAACAAGATCCGCACCATGCCGGAGGGCAAGACGTTGCGCGTCGAATTGTTGGACCCGGCTACAGTCCACTGGAGCACCGACAACTGGGCGACCGCCCACGACAGCCATACGGTGGAGAACGCCTTCGGCATCCATCTTGCCGATCTGCCTGCGGCAAGCCTCCCCGAGGGAAGCACGCTGCTCTTCACTTTTTTCTGGCCCGGGACCGGCGATTGGGAGAATGTCGACTTCTCCGTCATATCGGGCGACCAAGATGGCCAGTAGATCACAGCCAGTAGACCTTCCCTCGATAAACCCGCAAATCTCTTAGAAAACAGGGACGAAACCATGCAGATCGGAATGATGGGACTGGGCCGGATGGGCGCCAACATGGTCCGGCGCCTGATGCGCGACGGCCACGAATGCGTCGTCTACGACATCAACCCGGCCAGCGTCGCGGCCCTGGTGACCGATGGCGCGTCAGGGGCGGCCTCGCTGGAAGAATTTGTCGGCAAGCTGGCCAAGCCGCGCTGCGTGTGGCTGATGCTGCCGGCGGCGATCACCGGCAGGATCATCGACCAGGTGGCGGCCCTGATGGAGCCCGGCGACATCGTCATCGACGGCGGCAATTCCTACTACCACGACGCCGTCGACCAGGCCGCGAAACTGGCCGGCAAGGGTATCCATCTTGTCGATGTCGGCACCAGCGGCGGCGTCTGGGGCCTGGAGCGTGGCTACTGCCTGATGATCGGCGGCCCCGACGTGGCGGTGCAGCACCTCGATTCGATCTTCGCCACGCTGGCACCGGGCGCCGACGTCGGCGCCAATCCGCCCAGCGATGCCGGCACCGCGCCCTTTGGCTATCTGCATTGCGGACCGAGCGGTGCCGGCCACTTCGTCAAGATGGTGCACAACGGCATCGAGTATGGCGTCATGGCCGCCTATGCCGAAGGCATGAACATCCTGAAGTCGGCCAATGCCGGCAAGCGGCAACGGACGGCGGACGCCGAGACCAGTCCGCTGGAAAACCCGCAATACTACCAGTTCGACATCGACCTTCCGCAGGTGGCCGAGGTCTGGCGGCATGGCAGCGTTATCGGCTCCTGGCTGCTCGACCTGACGGCCGGCGCCTTGAAAAGCGATCCGGGCCTTGTGAATTTCGGCGGCCGCGTCTCGGATTCCGGCGAAGGCCGCTGGACGCTGAAGGCGGCTATCGACACCGGCGTGCCGGCTCCGGTGCTGTCCTCGGCGCTGTTCGACCGCTTCTCCTCCCAGGGCGAATCCGAATTCGCCGACAAGCTGCTCTCCGCCATGCGCTATGCCTTTGGCGGCCATGTCGAGAAGCCGAAGGCCGGCAAGTGACGACACCGGGGGAGACACGCGCATGAGCCAGGAACGATCCGACACGCTGGTGCTCTTCGGGGCAACCGGCGACCTCGCCCACAAGAAGATATTTCCAGCCCTTTACCAGATGGTCGCCAAGGGCACGCTTACCGAACCGGTGATCGGCGTCGCCTTCGATGCCTGGGACCTCAAGCAATTGCAGGCGCGCGCGCGCGACGGCATCGTCAATGCGCTCGGCAAGATCGACGAAAAGGCGTTCGCCAAATTTGCCTCGCTGCTGCGCTACGTCAGCGGCGACTACCGCGATGGAGCGACATTCGAGAAACTGAAGAGCGCTCTCGGCACCGCACAGCGGCCGCTGCACTACATGGCGGTGCCGCCGACCATGTTCGAGACCGTCGTCCAGGGGCTGGAGCAATCAGGCACCGCGCATGGCGCGCGGCTGATGGTGGAAAAGCCCTTCGGTCACGATCTGCAATCGGCGCGCTGGCTGAACCGCGTCCTGCATCTGGTGTTCGACGAACAGTCGATCTTCCGTATCGACCATTATCTGGGCAAGGAAGCGATCCAGAACCTGCTCTATTTCCGCTTCGCCAATTCGCTGCTCGAGCCGATCTGGAACCGCAACTACGTCGAGAGCGTGCAGATCACCATGGCCGAGGATTTCGGCGTCGAGGGACGTGGCCGCTTCTATGACGATGTCGGCTGCATCAGGGACGTCATCGAGAACCATCTGCTCAACATCCTGTTGCTGCTTGCCATGGAGCCGCCTGTCGGCCGCTCCGCCGACGATCTGATCGATGAGAAGGTGCAGGTGCTGCGCGCGATCAGGACGCTCACCAAAGACGATGTCGTGCGTGGCCAGTTCACCGGCTATCTCGCCGAACCGGGCGTGGCGCCGAACTCGCCGGTCGAGACCTTCGCGGCGGTGCGTTTCTTCGTCGACACCTGGCGCTGGCAGGACGTGCCGTTCTTCATCCGCGCCGGCAAGAACATGCCGGTGCACGTTACCGAAGTGGTGGTGCGGCTGAAGCGGCCGCCGCTCGATGTCTTCGACCCGATCAAGCCCGCCGACCAGAACTACGTCCGCTTCCGCATCGACCCGCAGGTGGTGATCGCCATCGGCGCTCAGCGCAAGGCGCCGGGTGACGACATGATCGGCGAGCAGGTCGAACTGACGGCGCTCGACGACAGCAAAAGCGACATGCCGCCCTACGAGCGTTTGATCGGTGACGCCATGAACGGCAACGGTCAGCTCTTCACCCGCCAGGATGCCAGCGAACTGGCCTGGCGCATCGTCGGCCCGGTGCTTGGCGACACCACGCCGCCGCACCTCTACGAGCCGCTCACATGGGGACCCGCGGACGTCATGGCCGGGTTCGGGCCGCCCAATGGCTGGATCGATCCGGTGAAGTGAGAGGACCACACGATGGCCAAGGCAGTGAAGCAACCAGCATCGGGCACCGAGACGCCGGATACTGAAAAGATCGTGCTGACGATCGACATCGGCGGCTCGCACGTCAAGATCCTCACCAGTGCCGGCGGCGAGGAGCGCCGCGCCGACTCCGGACCGGGCCTGACACCGCAGCAGATGATCGACGCGGTGAAGAAGCTCGCCGAAGGCCTGTCCTATGACGTCGTCTCGATGGGCTATCCCGGCCCGGTCAATCACAACAGGCCGCTCGCCGACCCCGCCAATCTCGGCAAGGGCTGGGCTGGATTCGACTTTGCGGGCGCGTTCGGCAAACCGGTGAAAGTGGTCAATGATGCGCTGATGCAAGCCATCGGCAGCTACGAGGGCGGGCGCATGCTGTTCCTCGGGCTCGGCACCGGTCTCGGTGCGGCGATGATCGCCGACAACGTCGCCCAACCGATGGAACTCGCGCATTTGCCCTACAAGAAGGGCAGGAGTTTCGAGGATTATGTCGGCGAACGCGGCCTGGAAAAGCGCGGCAAGAAGAAATGGCGCAAATACGTCTTCGACGTCGTCGACCGGCTCCGTGCCGCCATGCAGCCGGACTATGTCGTGATTGGCGGCGGCAACGTCGACAAGCTCGATGAATTGCCCGCCGACTCCAGGCGCGGCGACAACACACGCGCCTTCGAAGGCGGGTTTCGTTTGTGGCGCGACAAAGCGCTGATAGTCTGATACTGTTATTGTTTAATATAGTTGTTCAAAATAACGTGTGACCTGACATCAAGTCGTTGCAATACGCAGATTTGCCGACTAGGAATTCCACGCTACACCAACGCCATTCGTCCCGTGGACGCACGAAGGACGCCATAGCATTTTGATTTCGCGCATGATCCTTTCCGGAAGTCGAATCCGATTTTCAGGTCATTCGCTGTAGACGGAGAAATAGAGTGACCGAGGATAGCAACAGTGCCCGTAAAGACATCGATCTGCTCGAGCTGACCGCTCACATCGTGTCCGCTTACGTCGAGAAGAACCGCTTGCCCGCCTCCGGCCTGGCCGACCTCATCGCCAGCGTCAGCGCCTCGATAAACGCGCTCGGCAAGCCTGCGGTCCCGGTGGCTGCCCCCCTGGTCCCGGCGGTCAACCCCAAGAAGTCGGTGACACCCGATTTCATCATCTGCCTCGAAGACGGCAAGAAGTTCAAATCGCTGAAGCGTCACCTGGGCGTGCATTTCGGCCTGACACCGGACGCCTATCGCGCCAAATGGGGCTTGCCGTCGGACTATCCGATGGTCGCTCCCAACTACGCGGCCTCGCGTTCGCTGCTGGCGAAATCCATCGGCCTCGGCCGCAAGGCTGCCCCCGTGAAGGCACCCGCCAAGGGCAGGAAGGCCAAGGCCTCGGCCTGAACATTCAGTCCTGAGCCAACAGTTAGGACGACTGGAACAGAAGCCTGCCGGCGAATTCGCCTTGGCAGGCTTCATGTTTTTATGGCTTGGATAGGTGGACGGGTTCCTAGAGCAATTCCAGGAAAATTGTGAAACGGTTTTCCGTCCGGAATTGCGTGAAAACAAGGAGTTAGAGCGGGTCGCCGTTTCCGTGAAACGGTGAACTGCTCTAGGGGAGCGAGCCATGAACTACACCAGGATGGTGATCGAGAAAGAAGCGCCGGAAGAATACGGCTATGACCGTATCCGCTACAATCTTTCGGAAAGTTCGATCGCCGACCAGAAGCTCTCCGAGATCGGCCTGTCGCTGCCTGATCTCACGCTTTTCTATGGCGAGCATCGCGGCGACAAGCAGTTGCGTGCATTGATATCGGCGCAGGATGCCGGCATTTCGCCGGATGATGTCCTGGTCACTGCCGGTGCCGCGGGCGCGCTGTTCATCATCTCGACCTCGCTCTTGTCGGCCAATGACCATCTCGTCGTCATCAGGCCCAACTACGCCACCAACATCGAAACCCCAAGGGCGATCGGCTGCGCCATCAGCTTTGTCGACCTGGCCTTCGAGGAAGGCTTCGCCATTGATGTCGAACGCGTCAAGGCGGCGCTGCGGCCGGACACGAAGCTGATCAGCGTCACCTGCCCGCACAACCCGACCGGCACGATGATGAGCCGAACCGAGCTCGATGCGCTGGTTGCGCTTGCCGAAAGCAGCAACTGCCGTCTGCTGGTCGACGAGACCTATCGCGACCTTTCCTACGACCGGCGGCTGCCGACGGCTGCCTCACTCAGCCCGAGAGCGATCAGCGTCTCGTCATTGTCCAAGGCCTTCGGCATTCCCGGCATCCGCATCGGCTGGCTGATCACCCGGGACGCTGAGCTTCAGGAGAAATTCCTCGCCGCCAAGGAGCAGATCGGCATTTGCGGCAGCGTCATCGACGAAGGCATTGCGCGGGGCATGCTCGAGCGCCGGGACGTCTTCCTGGCGACATTGCTGCCTGAAATGGCGAAGCGCCGTGACATCGTCCAGGCCTGGATCGATCGCGACCCGCTGGTCGA